>JAENWV010000029.1 GCA_016650015.1 Thermoleophilia bacterium
CGAAATTCCTCCAGCGTCTGCCGCCGCTCCCGTTCGGCTGTGAAAAGCGATATATACAGGTTCTTCCGCCGTGAGCTTGCCACAAATGCGGCCATCAGACCGGTCATGACTATAAAGAGGCCTACGAAAAGCAGGGTAGCCAGGCCACGATAGCGGGCCTCGGCGAAGATCTCGTGCGTGTCCACCTTGGCCACCAGGAACCAGGGTGTCCCTGGCACCGGCCTTAAATCCGCCAGTACCTCCTGGCCGCGGTAATCCGTTCCTTCGAATATCCCGGTCCTGCCCAGCGCCGCCTGCACGGCCGGGACATCGGTTTCTGAAAGTGGGATCTGCCCGGTGAGAGCAGCGTCGGGCTGGAAGCGCAGCGAGTTGAGGAACAGGACCTGGTCCCCTTCCCGGCGCACAAGCAGGGTCTCCGCGCTCTCGCTCGGTATAGGCCATGATTCGATGAGGGGATAGAGATATCGCTCGGGGTCAGACCGCAGGAGAAGCACGGCGGCGGGGCGGCCATCCGCTCCCATGAGCGGCGCCGCCGCATCCAGATGAATCTTGTTGCAGCCCGGACAGGAGTAGAAATCCCCGGCAATGGATCCCTGCGTTGAAACCGCCTGCGCGACCAGCGCCTTCGCTTCAGGCTCCAGTCCGGTAAAGCCGGGATCGAGCGAGAGCAGGACGCTGCCGTCACTGCCGGCTATGACCATGTTTTCATAGCCCTCCTGATCCCGGAAAAACTGGAGGTCCTCCAGGATGGCATCTCTAGACGCGGTGTTGCCGGTGTCGCTAAGCCATTTCAGGCCATCAGTTCTGATGCGCCCGGTAGAATTCATGTTGGCATCGTGCAGGCGATCATTTCGCCAGGCGGAAATATCGTTCGCCTTGAGGTCACCGATGGCTTTCAGGTCGTCATACTTGACCTGCCGGATGGCATTCGTTTCGTAGCGATAATAACCGTATCCGGCGGCGGCGAACAGCAGGGCGATCAGGCCGAGGGCGCCGATCCATTTCCACATTGGCGTGCGAACGGGAGCTTCTTCCTTGATCATGCTCTCTCCATGGTGTCCATGAAAATGTTATCGCCCATCCAGCCCAATCCAGTGATGCAGAGCGACCGGAGGCACCGGCGCTCGCTTGATCCGCGAGTCATCCATCGTCACCACCACCTGTCTGCTCGGCGTGCCATCTACTTCATTCTAAGCCCTTCCCTTGTCAAAGATCAATTAAAGCGACAACTGACGACGTTTTGCCTTCGTTACTACGCGATTCCTTTTTTCCGTCCACCCCGTCCTGTATGATTGGCTCCCGTATCCAAGGAGGAAACATTCATGGATGAACAATTCATCGCCTGCCCGAAATGCGGCGGGAAGATTCCACTCAGCGAAGCCCTGACCCATCAGATCGCCGACGGGCTGCGGCAAACTATTTCCGCCGAATACAGCCGGAAATTCAGCGATGAAAAGGCGAAGATCGAGCAGAAAGCGGAGAAGAAGGCCGCCGAAAGGCTCGCCCTGGAGCTGAAAGACCGCGACGAGCAGATAAAGGAGAAGAGCGAGCTGCTCGAGGCCGCCCAGACCGCCGAGATCGAGCTGCGCCGGAAGACTCGCGAGATCGAGGAGCGGGAGCGCAATCTCGAGCTTAAGCTGCAGCGTGAACTGGACGAGCAGCGGGAGGCGATCAGGAAGGAAACGGAGCAGAAAGTTTCCGAGGAGCATCGCCTGAGCGATCGCGAGAAGGACGAGAAGATGGCGGCCATGCTCAGGCAGATCGAGGATTTGAAGCAGCGTGCCGAGCAAGGGTCGCAACAGGCCCAGGGTGAAGTCTACGAGCTGGAGCTGGAAGACCTGCTCAGGCAGAAGTTTCCCCACGACGAGATCGAGCCGGTCCCCAAGGGCATGCGGGGAGCCGACGTCATCCAGACAGTCCGCAATCCGCTCGGCCAGCCCTGCGGCAAAATCATCTGGGAATCCAAGCGGACCAAGAACTGGGCCAATGACTGGATTTCGAAGCTCAAGGACGACCAGCGGGCCGTGCGGGCCGATGTGGCGGTTCTGACATCGACGGTCTTTCCCAGGGATGCCGAGGGCATCTGCGAATACGACGGCGTCTGGCTGACCGATTTCTCGTCCTGTATCGGGTTGGCCTCAGCCCTGAGACAGGGCCTGGTCGAGCTGGCTCATTCCCGCAGCGCCCAGGAGGGCAAGAGCGGCAAGATGGAGATGATCTACGACTACATCTCGGGCGCGGAGTTCCGCCAGCGGGTCGAGGCCATCGTCGAACCGTTCATGGAGATGCGCAACGACCTGCACAAGGAGCAGGTCGCCATGCAGAAATTGTGGACGAAACGCGAGAAGCAGATCGACCGTGTCCTGCTGGGTGCGGCCGGCATGCATGGTGACCTGGAGGGCATCGTCGGCGCGCAGCTTCCCGGAGTGAAGGTGCTGGAGCTGCCGGCGAGCGAACTCGAGACAGCCGGCGTGGAAGAGGACGGGCTTTTCTAGAGGGCGGGCTTAGGCCGAAGCCACGGTCGCCGCCACTGGCGACGGCAGAACACCTTCTGTGTCAGGATGCGTCAGCGCCTGCTGCCGCGGCGACTGCCACCGGAGAACAGGTTTACGACGAAGAGCAGGACCACCGCTCCCACCAGCGCCGTGAGAATCCAGCCGATCCAGCTGTCGCCGCTGTTAACCCCCAGCGCCGAGAAAATGTAGCCGCCGATCACGGCACCGATCCCGCCGACGACGATGTCGCCGATCAAGCCCATGCCCCCTCCCCGCATAATCATTCCGGCCAGCCAGCCGGCGATCAGCCCTACGACCAGAAACGCAAGCAAGCTCATGTCAATTACCTCGATCTTTCTTTGACGGTACGTTTGCCCCCGATAAGCGAACGGACTCTAGTGTCTATTCACCGTACGCACGTGCCGCACGCGCGACGGCATCATGACCAGGTAAACGAGGCGCGTGATCCCCCAGGCGATCAACAGGTAGACGATCATGGCGATGATCGAAGACACCTCGAATACGCTGCCATTCGCGGTCGGTTCGCCTACCAGCCCGAAAAACGGCCATACGAAAACGCGGGCGACGCGATAGATGAAACTCGCAAAACCGTTGTCCGGATTGGCCGCGAGCATCTTGAGAACAACCCGCATGCCAATTATCACCTCAAGGATTCCGAACAGCAGCCAGATGATGCCGTTTATCCGGCCGATCTCGTTTTCCCGGTGGCCCGCCTCGTCTTCCGCCACCTCGGTCTCACCGTACTCGTCGATTTCGGATTCCCGCTTGTCATCTCTCGGTTCAGGACTCATCACTTCTCCATTCTGGTTTTTCCCAGGTTGTCCTTGTCCTTGTAACCTTAGTTTCCACTTCAGAGCAAAAGCTAAACTTGGTGAAACCGGTTTGTTTTTCTTCGGGGGCTGACCCAATCAGGGCAAGGAAAAGGGGGAGCCTCACCTGCGACTAACAGCATTCAGCGGAGCCTCAATCCTCCCACAGGCCGACCAGCTCGAAGCGCTCCACGTCAACCAGTCCCATGTCGGTAAGCTTCAGCGATGGCACTACCGGCAGCGCCAGGAAAGACAGCGATATAAGCGGATCGGGCAGCTGGCAGCCCAGCTCCGCGGCGGCACCGACGACTTCGCGGACGGCGGCGGCCACATCCTTGATCGGCTGGTCGGACATCAGCCCCGCCACCGGCAGCGGCAACGAGGCGATCGGCCGGCCGTCCACCACGACTACTGCGCCGCCATTCATTTTGGCGATCTCGATGACCGCGGCGCGCATGTCGGCGTCGCTAGCGCCGACTACTATGACGTTGTGGGAATCGTGGGCAACGGAGCTGGCGATAGCGCCGCGTTGAAGGCCCATGCCCTTGACGAATCCCAGGCCGACGTTGCCTGAGGCGGTGTGTCGCTCCACGACGGCCATCTTGAGGATGTCCCGCTCCGGGTCCGCGACAACAAGCCCGTCCTCGACCTTCGGCTCAACCAGCAGCTTCTCGGTGACGATCTGGCCGGGGACGATGCCGATGACCCTGAGCCGCTTGCCGGCCGTGCCGCCCTCGGTCTTCCCGACTCGGCCGCCCTCCACTGCGGTAGCGCTACCCTCAGCCGCGGCAGGATCGCCCACCCTCACCGACAGGTCGACGATGCTGTCGTTGTCGATGTTCACTGTGCCGCGGATGCCACGCGCCGGTGATTCGGACTCGAAGGGCAGCGCTCGTCCGGCTTCGGCCACGACCTGGCCATCCTTGATGACACGGGACACCTTTACTCGCTCCAGGTCATCGAGGATGGCGAAGTCGGCCCGGAAACCGGGCGCCACTGCTCCCACATCCCGGAGACCGAAATAGGCCGCCGTGTTGATGGTCGCCATCTGCACCGCCATCATCGGCTCGATACCCCTGGCGATGGCCATTCGCACCAGGTGGTCGATATGGCCCAGCTCGATCAGGTCTTCGGGATGCTTGTCGTCGGTGACCAGCATGAACTGCCGCGAGTTCTGACTGTTGACCACGGTGATCAGTTCTTCCAGGTTCTTCTCCGTCGTGCCCTCGCGAATCATGATGTACATGCCCAGCCGCAGCTTCTCCCGCGCCTCGTCGGCGGTGACGCACTCGTGGTCGGAATGGATGCCGGCGTCCACATAGGCGCAGAGGTCCTTGCCGGTCAGGCCGGGCGCGTGGCCGTCGACACGGCGATGGCCGGCGATCCTGATCTTGTTGAGCACCTCGCGGTCGCCAGCGATGACCCCGGGGTAGTTCATCATCTCGGCGATACCGATGACCCGCTTGCGCGGCAGCAGCAATGCAAGGTCGCCACTGGTCAGCTCGGCCCCTGATGTCTCCATCCGGGTCGCCGGCACGCACGATGGCAGCATGACGTAGACGGTCACCGGCAGCCCGGCGCTGGCGTGCAGCATGTAGTTGATGCCCTCGATGCCCAGGACGTTGGCGATCTCGTGGGGGTCGCAGACGATGGCGGTGGTGCCGTGGGGCACAACGGCCCGGGCGAACTCCGGCGGCGTCAGCATGGAACTCTCAATGTGGATATGGCCATCGATGAACCCCGGGCAGAGGTAGCGCCCCTCCAGATCCATTCGGGCCAGCGCTTCGTAGCGGCCGAAACCGGCCACCCGTCCGGCATGCAGCGCCACATCGGTATTGATGATCTCGCCGGAAAAGACGTCGACCACGCGGGCGTTCTGCAGCAGCAGGTCGGCGGGCTGATCGCCGCGGCCGACGCGGATGATATCCTCCTGGTGGATCCTGTTGTTCATTACGCCGTCCCTTCTTCCACTCGCGTTACAACGACCAGTCCAGCCTGGCGCTGATTCCCAGCAAGGTCATGATGCTGGCATTGATCAATACGCCGATCTTTGATTCGGGCCAGCTGAGGATGCTGAACAGCATTGAAAACATCGTTATGCCCGGCAGAAGATTCAGCCACCAGGTGGTTTCCAGGATGGCGCCCACTCCGATGATGATAAACGCGACCGCGATCGCCAGCCAGAACAACCCGAAGATGCGGATGCCCGCATTGCCGATATCGGCCTTGCCGGACAACAAAGTCGTCTTGTAGGGCATTTCCTCAGACTTGATAATTTGCCATGGAACCAGAAATCCCAGCAGGTGCGCAATTCCATGCGCAATCAGCACTATCCCGATGACGATTCTCATTGACGCTTCCTCCCTGGTTCAGCAATGGCATCCGTGCCGGCCGGTTCCCGGGCGGGGACTCCCGGGTTTTGACTGCCGGCGCCCGGGCGGGGTCTGGCTGGTTTCTACAACCGGCGCCTGGGCCGGTGTCCCCTGAAAAAACTGCTCTCAGCCGACTATTACCCCGTAGAGGTCATTTACATTCGTGCCGGTGGGACCGGTGACTATCAGGTCGCCCAGCTCCCGGAAGAAAGCGTGGGCGTCGTTTTGTTCGAGGTGGCGTTCGGGATCGAGCCGAAGCTCCCGCGCCCTCGCGACTGTGAAGCCGTCGGCCATGGCGCCGGCTACGTCGGTCGTGCAGTCGGAGCCGTCGGTGCCAAAGGCGAAGACCAGCGTATCCCGCCGGCCTTCGATGGCCAGGGCGGCCGCCAGGGTGAACTCCTGCGCCCGGCCGCCTTTTCCTTCCCCCTTGACAGTTACCGTGGTTTCCCCGCCGGCGAGGAGGCAAATGGGCTGATTCTCAGCGGCGGAATTCCTGCCCACGGAGGAATTCTTTTGCGCCGTCGGCGTGACATCCGCGCTTGCCTCTACCATTTCACTGGCTATCGCCACGAACCGGCGTGCGGCGTCCCGGGCCTCGCCCGTAACCGGCTCCTCGATTTTTATCACCCTGAGCCCCCTCTTCACCGCCATTTCAGCCGCCGCGTCAAGCGCATCGCGGTTGGAGCAGAGCACATGGTTCTCCACCCGCGCGAAAACCGGGTCCCCGGGCTTGGGGGTTTCCTCGATTTCGCCCCGGGCGCCTGCTTCCAGGCGGGCGAGAACAGCTGGCGCAAATTTTTCCTTCAGGGAGTAGCGTTCCACGACGGCGAGCGCGTCGGCGAATGTGCTCTTATCGGGAACAGTGGGCCCGGAGGCGATGACATCCAGGTCGTCACCGATAACATCCGAAATGATCAGGGTCAGGATCGCTGCCGGGAAGGCAGCCGCGGCCAGCCGCCCGGCCGCCGCCATGGTCAGGTGTTTGCGGACTGCGTTGACTTCGCCTATATCGGCGCCGCATTTCAGCAGCGCGTCAACTGACAGCCTCAGGTCCACTAGGGTCAGCCCCGGCGCCGGCAGCGCTGTCAGCGCCGAACCGCCACCGGAGATCAGGCAGATGACCAGGTCATCCTCTCCAGCGCGCCCGGCCAGCTCCAGGAGCCCACGCGCCGCGGCGGCGCCCCGCTCGTCCGGTAGGGGATGGGACGCCTCGACCTGACGCACCCGCACGAGTCCTGGCGCTCCATAGCCATCCTTGACGACAACCAACCCGTCCGTCACCTGCATCCACAGCCCCGTGTTGCCGAGCCGATCAGTAACCTCCCGCCCCGGTCCCGCGTTTCCAAGGGCATTCTCGGCTCCCCGAGCCATGTAACCAGCCGCCTTGCCGGCTCCCAGCACGAAAATCCTTTTATGGGAGGACAGGTCGTAATCTTTGCTGATAGTGGCGTTCCCCAGAAATTCAGGCACCAGCCGTTCCGGGTCGGCGCCTGAGATCGCCGCCCTGGCCAGCTCCATCACCTGTTCCCGACTAGTGGGGTCGATCACTGTTTCATTGCCAGGTATAACCGCGTCCGCGGCTCGGCAAACTCACCGGCCCGATAACAGGTAATCGTGCGCGGAAAGAGCCGCCTTGGCCCCTTCACCGGCCGCCACGACGATCTGCTTGTCCCGTACCTGGGTGACGTCGCCGGCGGCGAAAACTCCCTTGACGCCGGTGCGGCCTTCGCAATCGACGACGATCTCGCCGTTGCTGTTGAGCTGCAGCAGGTCGACGGCGAAGCTGGAATTGGGATAGAGGCCGGCTTCGATGAAGACGCCACTGACCACCAGCTCCCGCCGCTCACCGCCATTAACCGAGGCGATGATAACCGACTGGACTTCCTTGCTGTTCCCCTTGATCTCCACCAGCTGCCAGTGGAGATGCTTGCTGATCCGGCCGTCCGCCTCCACCTTGCTTCTTAAAATCTCGTCGCCGGTCAGCTTCGTCAGCGACACCAGCTGCACGCTGGGACAGATCTCCGCCAGCTCCAGCGCCGCCTGCATGGCCGAGTTGCCGCCGCCGGCCACCAGGACCGGCTGGCCCTTGAAAACCGGGCCGTCACAGGTGGCGCAGTAGC
This sequence comes from Thermoleophilia bacterium, assembly GCA_016650015.1. Taxonomy (GTDB): domain Bacteria; phylum Actinomycetota; class Thermoleophilia; order BMS3ABIN01; family BMS3ABIN01; genus JACRMB01. The sequence goes on from JAENWV010000029.1 coordinate 7,818, forward strand.
TGACGCCACGGCCGGCGTACTCTGATTCCCCGGGGATATTGAGCTGCCGCGAGCGCTTGCCCGAGGCGACAATAACTGTCCGCCCCCGGTAGGCCTTGCCGCTGCGGGTCAGCGCCCGGGCGACGCCTTCCCCGTTTTCCAGCCGGGCCACCTTTTCGCCGCTGATGACCTCTATTGGGTATTTCTTGATCTGCTCCTCAAACTTTGACATCAGTTCCGGGCCAGTGATGTACTGGAATCCCATGTAGTTTTCGACGCCGGAGGTCCACATCGGCTGGCCGCCCAGCTCATCGGTGATCAGAGCGGTTCTGAGATTCTTACGGGAGGCATAGACGGCGGCGGTAAGTCCGGCAGGGCCGCCGCCGATGATCAGAACGTCGAAGAGCTCTTCCTCGGCGAAAGACTTTTCGCGCGGCTCACGCCCCAGCTTGCGGTCGATCTCGCCCCGGGCGTTCAGCAGCAGAAAGTCCTCGTAGCCGCCCACGTATTCGTCCCCGATGAAAACCTGGGGAACGTAGGACTTCCCGGTGCGCTCTTTCATTTCAGCGAGCGCAGCCGGGTCGGCCTCGACATCCTTGAACCTGTATTCGATCCCCCTCTCACGGAGGAGGTCCTTCAGACTGATGCAGTGGGGTCAGCCCGCCATCGAATATATGAGCACTTCTGGTGTCACTGTGCCTCCGCTTTCGCGTCAACGGCACGGGCGCGCCCTCGTGGGCCGCTATTCCGTGACGGTTACCTTGCCCTTCATGGCAAGATGGATAGTGCATGCGTAATCAAATGTGCCGGTGGCGTTGAAGGTGTAACCGAAGTTGGTCCCCGGATCCAGGTTGCCCGAGCTGAAAGCGCCGTCGGTGGCAGTCACGGTGTGCGCCACAGAATCCGTGTTGGACCAGGTAACTGTCGTGCCGACGGTGACCGTCAGGTCTCCAGGATCGAACTTGCTGCCCTTCATCATGACCTGGGAAGATTTGATTTCGGGCGTTGCGGTGCTGGCGTTGTTGCTGGTGGTCCCGCTGTTGCTGCCGCCGCAAGCCGAAACGGCAAAGAGCAGCGCCGCCATAAGGGCGATGCCGCCAATGATTTTTCCTGCTTTACTCACACTTGCCTCTTTCGCTTATTCCTCGATAATAATTATTTCCGCCGGGCATTCGTCGCAGGCGCTCTGTACCGCCTCGCGCAGATCATCGCCGGGCTCCGCCGTGATGACCTTGGCCAGCCCATCGTCATCCATCTCGAAGACCTCGGGGCACTCGTCAGAACAGATGCCATCACCCAGGCATTCGTCTCTCGGCTCGATTCTTACCTTCATAACTTTCTCCTTTCCTTGCACGAATTGATTGCTGATTCTAAACGGTATCCTTGCATACCCTGCAAATGATATCCAAAAACATACGGCGGCAACAGGTCGGATGGGAGAATTTTCCTTGGGCTTCCGTGAAGTGAACCGCTATGCCGGCAGAGGGCCCATCCTTGTATAATGTTTGCAATTTACCGGATGGTGTTAGAATTACCTATTCCCCGCCGGAAGAATCTGGAGGAGCCGCATGGAGCTGAATATTCAGAGTGAAAGAACTGATGATGGCATCGCCATCATCACCGTGGAAGGTGAGCTGGACCTCTATACCGCCCCGCGCCTCAAGGAAAACCTGATGGCGGCGGTTGAGGATGATATGCTCAAGATCGTGGTCAACATGACTGGCGTGCATTTCATCGACAGTTCGGCGCTCGGCGTGCTGATCGGCGGCGTCAAGCGGCTCAAGCCCAAGGGCGGCCGCCTCGTTCTGGTCAGTGTCGACGAGAACGTCAACTGGATCTTCCAGATCACCGGACTGAACGCGGTCTTCGACATATTCCACAGCCAGGAAGACGCTCTCCGGAATCTCGCCTGAGGCACTTCCGCGGCTTCGGTTTTACAGGAGGGGCTTTTGGCAATTCATTCAGTCATTTGTGTCAAGCAGGTTCCCGACACCACGCAGGTCCGGATCGATCCCGATACCGGCAGCCTGATCCGCCAGGGTATTCCCTCGGTCATCAACCCCTTTGATCTTCATGCCGTCGAAGCGGCGCTGAAATTCCGCGAAGAACAGGGTGAGGGTGGTTCGATCACGGTTATTTCCATGGGACCGCCCCAGGCGGAAGAGACCCTGCGCAAGGTGCTGGGCTTCGGTGTCGACCGGGCGATACTCCTGACCGACCGCGCTTTCGCCGGCGCCGACACCCTGGCGACGACCCACGCCCTGGCGGCGGCCATCAGAAAAATCGCCGCGGCCGAGCCGGTGGACCTGGTCATCTGCGGCAAGCAATCCATCGACGGCGACACCGGCCAGGTGGGACCGGGGCTGGCGCACCGGCTGGGCATGAGCCAGGTCACCTATATCTGCGGCCTGGTAGGGATAGACCCCGAGGCGGGTGTCATCCGGGCCTGGCGCCAGCTGGAAAAGGGCCGCGAGCTGCTGGAAGCGAAACTGCCGGCGGCACTTACCATCACCGAGAACTGCAACCGTATCCGCTACGCCTCACTGCCCGACCTGATCGCCGCCGCTGACAAACCGGTTGAGGTCTGGACGGTCGACGACATCGAGGTGGACCGCACCAAACTGGGGCTCAAAGGTTCGCCGACACGGGTAAACAAGATTTTTGCGCCGCCGGTACGGGAACGGGGAGAGGTATTGGTGGCGGCGGAAAGTTCCGCCGCGGATGCGGCGGCGAAAGTCATGGACCGCCTGACTGAGCAAGGGCTGGAAATGGGTTTGGCTGGCTGATATGCCGGACGAGACCAAAAAAACGCGGACTTCAGCCGGAAAGAACAACGCAGATAAAGCCAGCGACCGGAAGGCCTCTGCCGCCAAGGGCCGCAGGCTCCGCCAGCGCCCCAAGGGAAAAATCGGCGAGGTTTGGGTCGTTATCGAATGCGAAGGCGAGGTTGCCGCCAGGGTTTCCTGGGAGCTTCTGGGAGTCGCCCGCTCGTTGGCGGCCGATCTGGGGTCGCGGCCAGCGGCGGTCATCCTTGGCATCGAGGATCAATGCCAGGAGCTGTCGCGCCAGTCGTTCGAACATGGCGCGACAGCAGCTTACGTGGCCGATCATCCGGCGCTGGTTCCCTTTATCACCGAGCCCCACTGCCAGGTACTGGCGGCGCTGGCGCGCAAACATTCGCCCGAAGTCATACTCCTGGGCGCCACAACCAGGGGCCGCGACCTGGCCTCGGCGGTGGCGACGGAAATGGAGACCGGCCTTACCGCCGACTGCACGGCCCTGGAGATCGATCCGGAGAGCCTGCTGCTCAGGCAGACCCGCCCGGCCTTCGGCGGCAATATCATGGCGACCATCATCACGCCCGGACACCGCCCCCAGATGGCGACGGTGCGGCCCGGCGTTTTCCCGCTGCCGGAGACCGTTGCCGGCGCGACCGGTGAAGTCATCGTCTCCAAGCCGCGGCTGGCGGCACAGCAACCAGTGCGGCAGCTTGAGTTCATAACCAACCCCGAGGAAGAGGTGGCGCTCCAGGGCGCCAATGTGGTCGTCTCCGGCGGCCGCGGCATGCGGCAGTTGAAGAATTTCGACATGCTCGAGGAGCTGGCCCGCGAGCTGGGCGGCGTGGTCGGCGCCTCGCGCGGAGCAGTCGACGCCGGCTGGGTCTCCCAGCGGCGGCAGGTGGGACAGACCGGCCAGACGGTGAGGCCGGCCCTCTACATCGCCGTGGGCATCTCCGGGGCGATCCAGCACCTGGCGGGCATGCAACACTCGGACATGATCCTGGCGATCAACAGTGACCCCACCGCGCCGATCTTTGACATCGCCGACTACGGCATCGTCGGCGACCTTTTTGAAGTCGTGCCGGCGCTGATCGCCGAAGTGAAGAAGCGCAAAGCGGCGGCCGCGAAAGGCGGCGGCGCAGCCGCAAAAGGCGGCAGTGAGGCAGCCGCGAGTAGCGAAAAGGCCGCTGGTGCCGAGACAGCAACCGCCGGCAGCGAGAAAACTGCCACCGCTACCAAAAACGGCGACAGCGAAACTGTGACAACCTCATGAACACAACCACAAACACGCCAACCCCGCGACGCTTCGAAGCCATCGTCGTCGGCGGCGGCCCCGCCGGTCTGGCGGCGGCGTATACTCTGGCAGCTGGCGGCGCCCGCGTCGTCGTCATCGAACGCGGCGACTGGCCCGGCAGCAAGAACATGATGGGTGGATTGATCTTTTCCCAGCCCACCGGCCAGGTGATACCAGAATTCTGGAAGGAAGCTCCCCTCGAGCGCCATGTCACCCGCCGGGAGATGTGGCTGACCACCGGCGAGTCCGTGCTCAAGGCCGCTTACGAGTCCACCGATTTCGGCGCCGAGCCATACAACTCATTCACGGTTTACCGCTCCCGTTTCGACAAGTGGCTGGCGGAACAGGCGCGCGCCAAGGGCGCCGTCATCATCACCGAGACCCTGGTCGAGGATCTGCTGATGGAAGGCAACCGCGTGGTGGGCGTGCGCACCGGCCGGCCCCAGGGCGATCTGGAGGCCGATGTGGTCATTCTCGCCGAGGGGGTCAATCCCTTCCTGGCCGAGAAAGCCGGCCTGAGCCATGGCCTCAAGGCTGAATCCCTGGCGATCGCGGTGAAGGAAGTGCTGGCCCTGCCCCGGGAGAAAGTCGAGGACCGCTTCAATCTCGAGGAAGGAACCGGCGCCGCCTACGAAATCGTCGGCGAGATCACCAACGGCATCCCCGGCACCGGCTTTATTTACACGAACCGTGACACCGTGTCCATCGGCGTCGGCGTCATCCTCAAGGATATGGTCGACCGCGCCGGCGAGGCTTACGCGCTGCTGGAGCGTTTCAAGGCCCAGCCGCAGGTGCGGCGCCTGATCCAGGGCGCCAGCCCGCGCGAGTACGCGGCCCACCTCATACCCGAGGGCGGTTACCGCGGTATGCCCAAACTTTACGGAAACGGCGTGCTGGTGGTGGGCGACGCCGCCGGCATGGTCAACGCGGCCTTCACCGAGGGCGCCAACCTGGCGCTACTTTCCGGCCGGATGGCGGCCCAGACGGTTCTCAAGGCCCGCGACTGCGGCAGCTTCGAGGCGCTGACGCTCAGCCACTATGGCGAACTTCTGGAAAGAAGCGTGATCATGAAAGACCTGAAGACCTTCGAGAAGATGGCTCCGTTCCTGTCAGCCCATCCGCATTTCTTCAGCATCTACCCGGAGCTGGCCTCGGCGGCGGTGAAGGAGTTGCTGACGGTGGATTCGCTGAGCAAGGCCGACAAGATGCACCTGATCATCAAGCTGGTCAAGTCGCAGCGGCCGACGCGCAAATATCTGAAGGACCTTTACGACGGCTGGAGGGCATTCTCATGAGCGACGAGGAGAGGGATATGGAAGCGGGCACTCGCTCGCGGCATGACAGCCTCCCCATCGACAACCGCGACTGGACGCCGCCGAAGCACAGCGTCACCGCCCAGCTCGGCCTGGTCAAGTTCAAGCCGGACGAAGACGCCCACCTGTTGGTGAAGGACAAGTCGGTCTGCCGTGACACCTGCCGGCGCAAGTTCTGCACCCATACCTGCCCGGCCCAGGTTTACCGCTGGGAGGAAGAGGAAAAAACAATAACCATAGCCTTCGAGGGCTGTCTGGAATGTGGGACCTGCCGTAGCGGCGGCTGTCCCTATGACAACATTGAGATGCGCTATCCCCGCGGCGGCTTCGGGTTGCAATACCGCTTCGGATAGGGAGTGTCATCAGGCGGAGCTATCGCCATGAGGCGCGGAGCCACTGTCATCCCGAGCGAAGCCGCGGGCAGGCCGGGCGAAGCGAAGGATCAACGAAACTGGACAGAGCCACGACGCACCGACCAAAGGAGACAATATGAGCGACCTGTCAACAGACCTCAACAACCTGCGCGAGGATTTAAAAGATGAGCTGCTGGCGATCAACCACTACCAGTCACACATCGATGCCACCGATAACCCTGAAATCCAGAAACAGCTGGGGCATATCCGAGACGAGGAGAAGGAACACGTGGCCGAGCTGGTGAAGCTTCTCAGGCAGCTGGATCCGACCGAGGATGACAAGTTCCTGAAAGAGGGTATCTGACTACCCGAACAGCGCCCTAGTATCCCGCGCTGCCGCTAAAGTAATACCATCCGGCGCTGACGATCCAGTTGACGACGATCGCCGAAAAAAGCGCCGCGCCCAAAACCGGCAACCGCGTGTAAAACTGTTGAAGCCCCCGGGCAATTGAAATCTTGCTCATGATCAGAGCTATGATAGCCATACCCAGAACCGCATGCACCGCCACCCGCGCCGGAGACAGCCTCGCGCCGATGTAGAACACACAGCTGTAGGCTACCAGCAGAATGATGAAAAACCCCAGATAGCCGCCGAAGCGATGGTATTTGACCAGCCAGCGGCGAACCTGGGGCGAGAAACCGCCGACTTGGCTGCGGGCCGCGATGATCACAATCATCTGGATAAAAGCGATAGCCAGCAACGCTGTCGCCAGGATGCTCTTTTGTTGAATGGTAAGTTCCGGCAATCCCATCATCCTCCATCCGGGCTTATATAAATCGAACTCCGCCCCGCTTTACCATTTATGCTCCATTGAACTCATTTCCCCTTCTCAGGTATAATTTCCGCCCGGTTCGGATATGAAACAGCCAGGGAAAGAATCGGCTATTGCCGTCAATTCACCTCGATACGGGGAGGACAAAATGAAGACCTGTTCAAGTTGTGGAATGTCGATGCTGGCCGAAGAAGATTTTGCCGGCAGCGATCCGGACAGCGATCTTTGCGTCCACTGCGGCCAGGACAGCACCTCGCGCGGACGCCTGGTCAGTTTTGCGATGCTCGAAGCGAAGCTGGGCAAGGC
>JAENWV010000030.1 GCA_016650015.1 Thermoleophilia bacterium
ACCGGCGCCAGGAAGAGCGAATTTACCGGTGGCACAGTATATTGGGGTCCGGGCGTGGGCACTTACAGCATAACGGCAGGCCCCATCATGACCAGGTATCTGGCAGCCCCCGGTGGAGGCCCAGCGGCCTTCGGCCTGCCGGTCAGCGATATGTATAACGCCTGGAACGGCAAAGCCCAGAACATGCAGCGGGCGACCCTGACCTGGGACGGCACCGCCAACCCCGCCTACGCGGTCTACGGTGGCATCCTGGTCAAATACAACATGTTGGGCGGCCCCACCGGCGCCCTGCATCTGGCGACCGGTGAAGAGATGGACGTTCCCGGAGGGGTTCCCGACGTTCCCGGCGCCAGGGTGAGCAACTTCCAGAACGGCAATGTCTACTGGTCTTCGGTCACCGGTTCGCATACGGTTAACGGCGGTGTCTATGTTAGATATACGGCCTACTGTGACCCTGGAACCTCTAAATGCGGCCCGAATTCAAGGCTGGGCCTGCCGATAACCGACGAATACCCCATCGCCCTTCCTGGTGGAGCCGCGCGCAGCCAATTCCAGCACGGATTCGTCACCTGGTGGGCGCTCTACGGTACGTGGATAGACGTTATGTAGGGATCACTTTGGAATATGAGCAAAGTGCCAGTTAGAGTTGATTGCCTATTTCAGCTTTCCCGCTTCGACTGTGGTACGAGTGCTACTCAATATGGTTGAAGTAAATATTATTTCGCAACATTGCTTAAACTGTATCTAACTTGATTAAACCGGTGTAAGAAGGTACCTCTAATAGGCAGGAAAGATGTATAAATAATTGGTATGTAATACGGCTCTAGAGCGGATATCGAGTTGAGAATGTGAATGAATTTCCGAAGCTATCACTAGAGATGCATTTATTTTCCCCAGGCAGTTTCTGTGCTGAATCACTAATTATTCACTAAGAGGTATTCATGAAGAAGAGATTGCTGACTTTACAGTTTTTCGCGGTACTGGTTTTTCTTATTATCATCGCGGTGGCACCGGCCAGCTCCTGGGGGCTGGCCACGGGTGATGGAACCTGGCAATGGGTGAATCCGTCGGTCCAGGGTAACACCCTGAGGTCTCTTTCATTTGTAAACGCCAATACCGGCTGGGCCGCTGGCGACGGCGGCACAATACTGAAAACCACGGATGGCGGCGCCAACTGGAGCACCCAGATTCCCGCGACCAATTCTTGCGCTGGTGCAACCCCTTATGGCAGCGGCTGCAACCTGAAGGGCATCTCCTTTATCGATGCCAATAACGGCTGGGCCGTCGGAGCTTTTGGCACCATCTGGCACACTATAAACGGCGGATCTTCCTGGGCGGCGCAATCACTGCCAGGTGGCACAGACTGCGGAGGCGGCAGCTGTGTATACGCAAACCTGTATGGGGTACATTTCATAAATTCCTCGGTAGGTATCGCGGTCGGCCCTAGTTATGCTTTTGCTACGCGGGACGGCGGCGGCACCTGGGTGAAGATCGGCGGGGTCAACACCGGTCACAATCTCAACGCGGTACAACTGGTTGACAGCAGCAATGGCTTTGCCGTCGGAGACAACGGCGTTGTCTACAAAATCACCTGGAGCGGCAGCGCCTGGGCCGCGGCGCAACAGACCGGCACCGGCACACAAAGCCTCACTGGCCTGTATTTTGCTAATGCATCCAACGGTTTCGCTGTCGGCGGAGGGCGCTTATGGAGGACTGTCAATGGCGGTACGACTTGGCTGAAGAACGAAACCCCTCGCCCTGAGAATTTTAGAGCTGTCACCATGACCGGCAATACTCTGGTCGTAACCGGCGGCACTGAGGTTTTTGGTGAATATACCGGCAGTAGCGTGATCCTTAAGCGGACCGCAGCCACCAACTGGACCGACCCTATTAATACCGTGGCATCGGGTCTGTCCGCCGCCACCAGTACGGGGACTACCGATCAATTGCTGGCAGTAGCCTTCCCGGGCGGCTCCAGCACCGGCTTCGCGGCCGGCGAAGCCGGGGGGATCGTCAAAACCACTGATACCGGCGACAACTGGTCTCTCACGGCCGGCGGTAACGGTAAAAGATTTACCGATTCCAGTTTTATCAATGGCACCACCGGCTGGATGGTGGCTATAGACGGCTCGGTGGTTAAAACCACCAACGCCGGCAGTAGCTGGACCAGCGACGCCAGTGGCATCGCCGCCGGCACCAAGCTGCGGGGGGTTTCTTTCCTGGACATCTCAACCGGATTCGCGGTTGGTTATTCCGGTCTGCTCGGGAATGGCACCAATGCCGGTGTGGCATACAAATATGTTAGCGGCACCTGGTCAGCCATGACCGTGCCAGCTGGCGTGGCCACCCTGGAAGCTATTCACATGACCAGCGCCACCAGCGGCTGGGCCGTAGGCCGGGCGCCGGGCGATACCGGTGTCGGCGCTGGAGTGGCCCTTAAAACCACCGATGGCTCGAACTGGGTCTTTGACAGCAGCGGTATCGATGGCAACATCAGGTTATACGGGGTCGACGCCACCAGCGCCAGCAACGGCTGGGCAGTCGGAGAGAATCTCACCTCGGGCAAAGCTGTTGTGCTCAAATACACTGCCGGAGCGCCGGGTTCGTGGGCTGTCACGGAAAAGACCGACTCCCAGGGTTTTCTCAGCATCGATATGGTTAATGGCAACACCGGTTACGCTGTCGGCTATGTTTCCCCCTCATCAACTAACCCTGCTTATAATCAGGAAGGCAGGATCTACAAGACGATTGACGGCGGCGCCAACTGGAATAATATTTCACCATCTGGCACCAGCACACAATACAGGTTTCTGGTAGACGTTTCCTTCCTTGACGCGAATACGGGCTATGTCGTAGCCAGCGAGGGCGGCAGGATACTAAAGACCAGCGATGGCGGCACCACCTGGACGCCGGAAAGCGCCGGCGTCGGCTCTAATATGAACACTGTTTCAGTAGTGCCGTCCACCTGGTCCGCTCTGGGCTATGCCGTATTTGCCGCGGGCGATAACGCCTCGATCCTGCGTTCTCCGACTTTCGATGAAGCAAGCTTCAACACACGCTTCAACGCCAAGTGGAACGCCCTCAGTGGGGCCCCCGGCGATGCTACGGGCGCGGTAACACCGACAAACGGCGGCATATATAAGGACTACGTTAACGGCAGGCTGTACTTGAACCAGTCGACCGACACGGTCTACTGGGTCCATGGCGCCATCCTGACGAAGTATGACCAGCTGGGTCGCGAGACCGGCGCCCTGGGTCTGCCCATCAGCGACGAGATGGACGTCAGTGGCGTCACCGGCGCCAGGGAGAGCGACTTTACCCACGGCAGAATATACTGGGGCCCGGGCGTGGGTAGCTACGGCGTCTCAGATGGCGCAATCATGGACAAGTACGTGGCCGGTGGAGGGCCAGCGGTTTACGGCATACCAACCGGCGACGAGAGCAGCGTCAGCGGCGGCAGGGCTCAGAACATGCAAAAAGCGACCCTGACCTGGGACGGCAGCACCGCCAACCCCGCCTATGCGGTAGTCGGCGGCATCCTGGCCAAATACAAGGCCAAGGGCGGCCCAACCGGCACTCTGGGCCTGGCAACCGGCGATGAGAAAGGCGTCAGCGGCGTCAGCGGCGCCAGGGAGAGTGACTTTACCGGTGGCAGAATATACTGGGGCCCGGGTGTGGGCGCCTTCGCGATGACGGATCAGGAAATCATCGATATATACGATGCCCCTCCGCCAGGTGTGGGAACAGGACCGGAATATTTTGGCCTGCCCACCAGTGACGTCTATACCGCCTACGACGGCCACGCGCAGAATATGCAAAAGGCGATCTTCACCACTAATCCCTACCTGCACGCCCACTACGTACGGGGCGGGGTCATGGTCAAATACCAGATGATGGGCGGCCCCACGGGCCTGTTGCACCTGATCGAGCTCGAAGAGGCACCGTTGCCCGGTGTTCCCGACGCTTCGACGGCGGTTAATGCCGTCTTACAGAACGGGCGGATCTACTGGTCACTTTATACCGGGTCGCATATAGTCAATGGCGGTGTCTATGTGACATACATGAACTTCTGCACCGCTACAGGTTGCGGGCCCAAATCGAGGCTGGGGCTGCCGATCACAGATGAATACCCCATAGCACTTCCCGGCGGAGCCGCCCGCAGCCAGTTCCAGCATGGGTTCATCACCTGGTGGATACTATACGGATCCTGGGTGGATGTTTACTACTAGAATGACGCAACCTCGGTCCGGCGGCTATAAGACAGCACAACGGTTGATGCAGTAGTTAAAGAGCGCCAGGTAAACAATATACGCGGGGGCAAAACATAGTTCGGGGTAATGACCCGGGACAGGTAAACGAAAAGGTCAAGTATCCAGGAAAGGGATTCTTGACCTTTTTTAATAGAATAGTAATGTCGTTGATCAGAATGTCGATAACTGACTGACAAATGACGGCAACGGGGAAAATCACAAGGTCGATTCTCCTGCTGGCTGTTTTTACAGCCTGCTTCGGTTCTTGGTGCAGTACGGCGTTCGCAGTTACCGCCGATGAACCCATCGCCGGATACTCAATGGTAACCCCGGCGCAGCTGGACGCCGAGCTGAGTTATGTAAATCCGGGTCATATCCATCCTGATATCGCCCAACTGTACGTTACCTGGGGAAGCCGCTTCGGGATCAAGGCAGACCTCGCCTTTTCCCAGATGCTTCACGAGACAAATTACCTTCGCTATACCGGCGATGTAAGATCCTGGCAGAATAATTTCGCTGGTATTGGAGCAACGGGCGGGGGTAATCCTGGTAACTCTTTCCCAAGTGCCGAGGCTGGTGTTATCGCTCACTATGCACACCTTGCCTGGTATGTGTATCCAAACCATGTCAACGAATATTGTAACTCCGCCTGGGATCCCAGGCATTTCGGAACTACTCACCGAAATACCGTTCGCACATTAAGAGACCTGGGTGGACAGTGGGCTGTACCGGGTGTCGGGTATGGTGATGCCCTCGCACTCTACGCTACAAGAATCTGGAACCGCTCAGATCCGTTCTATATTTCCTTCCCCATAATCGGTGGTATTCGTCTCAAATGGGATAGCCTGAACTGGGCTCCCGGGCGGCCGTTAAACGTCGAATATTCTGTTACGTCAGCCAATGGTCAGGTGCTCGGTCAGGCTCAGGACTTTGAAAACGGCAGGGTTATCTGGAACCCGGCCGGCGGGGTCTCCTGGATTCACGGCGCTATCCTGGCGAAATACAACCTGCTTGGTCGTGAGGCGGGTATCCTGGGCATGCCCAGGAGTGACGAGTATGGTGTGGCTGATGGTCGAGCCAGTGACTTTTCAGGTGGAAAGATATACTGGTCTTCGTCTACCGCTGCCCACACAGTATACGGGGGTATTCTGGGCAAATACCTTGAGAAAGGCGGTCCCGATGCCTTCGGTTTCCCCATTTCAGATGAGCAGGATGTACTGGGAGCTGCCGGAGCGCGAGAGAACCAGTTCACCAGAGGCCGCATTTATTGGTCAGGCACCACAAGCTCTCATGAGGTTCGGGGCGCTATTCTTTCAAGGTATTTATCAGAAGGTGGTCCTGCCTCACTTGGTTTGCCGATCACTGATGAGATTAGCGCCGGCAATTGGGGAGGACGTGAAAGCCGCTTTGAAAATGATTGCATTTATTGGTCAGCTTTCGGCGGAGCTCATATGATCGCTGGTGCGATTAAGACCAGGTATCTTGATATGGAGGGTGCAGCAAACCTCGGTGTCCCGACTACTGATGTTTTCGATATCGCCGGCGCCAGCGGTTCGCAGCGGTGCGGTTTCCAGCTCGGGGCTCTTATCTGGAACCAGCCTCTAAGCGAAGTCTATCTGGTCCGTGGCGCCATTCTGACAAAATATGACCAGCTTGGCGGCCCGGCAGGCTCGCTGGGACTTCCTGTGAGTGACGAGAGCGATGTTTCCGGTGTGAACGGCGCCAGGGAGAGCGAATTCACCGGCGGCAAGGTGTATTGGGGTCCGGGCGTCGGTGCTTATGGCATCGTGGCGGGTCCGATCATGGCCAAGTATCTGGAGGCTCCATCAGGAGGGGGAACCGGCGGACCGGCATATTACGGCCTGCCAGTCAGCGATGTGTATAACGCCTGGGACGGGAATGCCCTGAATATGCAAAAGGCGATCATTACCTGGAACAGCACCCTGGAAGCCCACGCGGTCTCTGGCGGCATCATGGGCAAATACCAGCTACTCGGGGGCCCCACAGGCGCCCTGCACCTGGCGACTGGCGAAGAGATGGATGTCCCCGGAATCGTCCCCGACGTCACCGGCGCCAGGATGAACACCTTCCAGAACGGCAATGTCTACTGGTCTTCAGTGACAGGAGGGCATACGGTCAACGGCGGTGTCTACATCACGTACATGGCTTATTGTGACCCTGGAACTTCAAACTGCGGCCCAAACTCCCGTCTGGGCCTGCCCATAACCGACGAATACTCCATTCCGCTGCCAGGCGGCGGCAGGCGCAGCCAGTTTCAACACGGTTTCGTCACCTGGGGCGCGTTATATGGCACCTGGATTGACGTAATGTAGTGGCGGCGGGCCGCTTCGGTTCTCCACTCCTCCATTTGTGATAAAATCTGTTGCTGCCGTAGCAGCCCCTGTCCAATACGGGGCCTTCCATGGGTTCGCTTCAGGAGTTTCCCTACTTATAAAAGATATCAACACATATAAATATTTTGGATTGGTAAGGGAGTTGACCCTTACTGATTTCAAACTGAAGTACAAAGCCTCATTCTTTGGATACTTGTGGTCACTGGCCAAACCCCTGATGTTCTTTGGGGTACTGCTGATTGTCTTTACCAAGTTTTTCAGGCTGGGAGGCTCCATTCCCAACTATCCCGTTTATCTCCTCCTGGGAATTGTTCTCTGGACATATTTTGTTGAGGCGACTTTTTCTTCCATGGCCTCTATCGTCGGCAAGGGGGACCTGATCAGGAAAGTCTATTTCCCCAGAATAATCCTGCCTGTATCGGCATCGATAGCCGCGCTGATCACACTGATGCTGAATATCGTTGTCGTGCTGATCTTCATGTTATTCTCCAGCGTCTCGCCATCGGCTCTGTCACCGCTGATGATTCCGCTTTTGATAGAGTTTTTTATTCTTACATCGGGAGTCTCACTTTTTCTTGCTTCACTTTTTGTCCGCTTCCGGGATATCTCACATATATGGGAGGTCCTGGCCCAGGTGTTTTTTTATGCGACGCCGATACTTTACCCCCTGTCCCTCGTGCCGGAACCGTTTGAGAAGATCATTATGCTGAGTCCCATCGCCCAGATTATCCAGGATAGTCGTTACGTGCTAATCACGCCTGAAACCGGGACGGTATTCAGTACATTGTCGTTCCCGGTTTCACTGATTCCCTACCTGCTGCCGTTCGTGATATTCATTTGTGGTTACTGGATCTTCCAGAGGGAAGCTGCAAAGTTCGCGGAGGAGATCTAGTGCCGGAAGGAACAGAACTGGCGATCAAGGTGGAAAACCTGACCAAGGTTTTCAGGATCCCGCATGAAAAACACACCACGCTCAAGGCCGCCGTCCTCAACGTCGCGAGAAAAAGAAGCTATACCGAGTTCCAGGCGCTGGATGAGATCACCTTTGAGGTCAAAAAAGGCGAATTTTTTGGGATCATCGGAAGGAATGGATGTGGCAAGAGCACGCTGCTCAAAATCATCGCCGGGATTTATGTGCCGACCAGCGGAAAGGTCAAGATCGATGGGCGCATCTCGCCGTTCCTGGAGCTGGGAGTAGGCTTCAATCCGGAACTGACGGCGCGGGAAAACATATTTCTCGGAGGTTCCATTCACGGGCTTTCGCGGAAATCGATCGAGGAGAAGTTTGACAAAATAGTAGAGTTTTCTGAACTTCAGGAATTCATCGACATGAAGCTAAAGAATTATTCATCCGGCATGCAGGTCAGGCTTGCGTTCGCCCTCGCGATTCACGCGCACGCCGAAGTGCTCCTGATGGACGAGGTTCTGGCTGTCGGCGACAGTAATTTTCAGAATAAATGTCTGGAGGAATTCAACAATTACAGGGAACAGGGCAAGACCGTGGTGCTGGTCACCCACGACATCGGCGTCGTCCAGAGATATTGCGACAGGGCCATGCTATTGCGAAACGGTAAGATCGTGAATATCGGGAAACCTGAAGATGTGGGCAACCAGTACATGCTTCAGAACATGAGCGACGAAGAGCAGCGGATTCTCGATGAGCAGACTGAGGGGGACGAGGAAGGCGTTTCAAGGAAAGATGTGGCTATCACGGGGGTAGATTTCCTGGATGACAAAGGCCAGGTGAGAGGTGTTTTCAGCACCGGTGATGATGTCACCGCCAGGATTCATTATTTTACGAAGAAGCCAATAGAGAAACCGGTGTTTGGCGTGGCGATCCACACCCAGGATGGTATCAACATCGCGGGCCCGAACACCCGGACTTCGGACTTTACGATCCCGGAGATATCCGGGGAAGGATATATAGACTTTATTATCAAAAAGGCGCCACTGTTTACCGGAGCTTTTAATCTCACGGTCGCCTTATTCGACTGGAATCTTTCCATCCCCTACTCCTATCAGGAGAAAAGGTATATCTTCAGGATCAAATCAGCGGACACAAACCAGTATGGCGTAGTGAAGCTGGAGACAGCATGGAAGGTATGAGGACATGGAAAATTCCGGCAGTCTGTATGAGATGAGCGTGGAACTCATGAGCGACGAACAACTCAAGCGGGAGCTTACCTTCGACCTTTATGGCCGCTACGCGATCATCAGGGATATCATCAATCTCAATAAAACCGGCCAGGAACAATTAAGGATCCTCGATGTCGGCGGCCGGGGCAATTTGTTGAAAAAGTTCCTGCCTGGGGACGATGTGTCCTACCTGGACCCCCTGGTTGATACTGATGATGAAAACTATATCGAGGGAGATGGCTGTGATATTCCCCTCGAGGATGGCAGTTTCGACTACGTAGTTTCTTCTGATGTTTTTGAGCATATCGAACCCTCAAGAAGAGATGAATTCCTGACGGAAAATCTGAGAGTCGCGAAATCGGGCGTGATCCTGGGGGCGGTTTTCCATTCCCCCGAGCGGGAGCTGGCCGAGAAGTATGCCAACGAGAGTTACAGGTACCTTTCCGGGGGCGAGGATCATTTCTGGTTGAAAGAGCATATCGATAACGGCCTGCCGCAGAGCAGTGAGCTTGAAGGTCTGCTGGGGAAAAAGGGCCATGCTTTCCAGAAAATACCGAACAACAACCTCCGTTTGTGGGAATACCTGTTATGTTCGACCTTTGTTTTATTGGCCGCCGGGAAAATAGAGAAGATCAAGGATTTCAACGAATTCTATAACGACAGGATTTATCCCCGTGACCATGGTGAGGGCTCTTACAGGACCATATATTTCATAAAAAAATCAGAAGGCCTAAAAGAGCTGGAGCTGGGAGAGGGCGGTATCGATGACGGCCTCTATCTGGAAGCAATCAGCAACACCACCAGCCTTTTGTACGATGTCTATCTTGAAGACAAAGATCTGTTTGAAAAGCTGAAAATCGAACTTCAGGAAAAAGTAAATCAGATCGTCAAGAAGAACAATCAGATTATTGAAACGGAGGCGGCGCTTGCCGTGGCCAAATGTGAGGTTGCAGGCCTGAAAGCATCGTTCAGCTGGAGAATAACCGGTCCATTGAGGGCGGTCAGGGCAAAAGCCGGGAAAATATCGGCCGGGAAATCCAGGAAATCCTGACGAGTGGCTTGCTCGTGACTCAAGACTCGATGTGGGCAAGATCGCGGCGAATCATGAAATCTGAGGGCATCGGAGCGCTTTTTTCGAGGATTTACCATCGTGTTGTTAACGGCGGCTATCAGAACGTCGCTTACAAGAAGTGGCAGATGGAAAATGAACGCCGGAGTCCGGCGGAGATAAAAAGACAGGTCAGTACTTTTACGTCAAAGCCGAAGATGTCGATCATCGTCCCGGTGTACAACAGTGATCCGGTTTTTCTGGATGACTGCATCGAGTCGGTCGTGGGGCAGTATTACGAAGATTGGGAGCTATGCCTTTACGACGATGCCTCCACCAGGATTGAGACTCTGGAATGTCTCGAGCGGTGGAGTGCGCGGAACGACGACAGGATAAAAGTGGCTTTTGGGAAAGAAAACCGGCATATCTCCGCAAGTTCAAACGAGGCGATCAAAATGTCCAGCGGCGAGTATATCGGTTTTCTCGACCATGACGACGAACTCTCTCTGAATGCCCTGTCAGAAATCGCAGGCATCATCAATGACCATCCGGACGCTGAGCTCATTTACAGCGACGAAGACAAGATCGATGAAGCCGGCAACCGGTCCATGCCCTTTTTTAAGCCGGACTGGTCCCCGGAGCTGCTGATGTCCGTGAATTACATCAACCATTTCTGCGTGATCCGCAGGGAAGCCGGGAATCAGGCGGGATGGTTCAGGTTGGGCTATGAGGGGGCGCAGGACCATGATCTTTTTTTGCGGATATCGCGGCAGAGCGGCAACATATACCACGTGCCGAAGATTCTTTATCACTGGAGGGCCGTCGAGGGATCGACCGCGATGGATGTGAATGAAAAGGAATATTGCGGTGATGCCGGCGTGAAGTCGATCAGCGACATGCTGGCCGCCAATGGCGAGTCGGCAACCGTAGAGGCCGGCGCGATACCGACTGAGTATATTGTCAGATACAAGGTCAATGGGACTCCGAGAATATCCATAATCATTCCCTTCAGGGATGAAGCGGGGTTGCTGAAAAACTGTCTCGACCGTCTGCTGGAGATCAGCAGCTACCCGGATTACGAGATCATCCTGATCTCCAATAACAGCGAAGAAGCGGAGACCCTGGAATACCTCGACGGCCTCGATGATCCCCGCGTCAGGATTTTCAATCGCGACATCCCTTTCAACTACTCAAAAATAAACAACTGTGCGGCGGAGCAGGCAACCGGGGAGTACCTGTTATTCCTGAATAACGATACCGAGGTAATAACTTCCACGTGGATTGAGGATATGCTGGGATACGCGCAACGCCCTGAGATCGGCGCGGTCGGCTCCAAGCTGCTTTTCAGGGATGGCACCATCCAGCATAGCGGGGTGATCCTGGGGATCGGCGGATTTGCGGATCATATCTTTGCGGGTGTGCCGGAAAACACCGGAACCGCTTTCGGCAGGGATACCTGGTCGAGGAATTATCTTGCGGTTACTGCCGCATGCCTTATGGTAAAAAAAGAAAAATTCGAGTCCGTCGGAGGTTTCGATGAAGAATTCGTGGTCTGCGGTAGCGACGTGGAGCTTTGCCTTCGATTGTACAAGGCTGGTTACAGGAATGTTTATCTGGCTTTTGTGAAGCTATATCATTACGAAGCCCAGACGCGCCGGTCATGGGTCGATCCCAAGGACATAGAGTGTTCGAAAATACATTATGCTGAATTCCTTCAGAATGGTGATCCTTATTACAATGAAAACCTGTCGCTTGACCGGGCGGATGGCAACAGCTTGCGGGAGCTGACCGTTTCCTGATGAAGCGTTCCCTGATAAAAAATGCCATTAAGTTTTATCGCGAGGAAGGCACGAGGAACACCATCGCCAGGAGCCTGCACAGGCTGGCCGGATCAGTGGAGATCAAACAGGAAGCCCCACCGCTGTCGCTCGATCCTGCCGGTTTTTTTCCTCCCGAAGCAATGCCGTTTCCGGTTCGAAAGGTTGCCAACACCAGTGGCCGGAAGCGGCTTAGCCTGATATTACCAACAGTGAACCAGGAACATCTTTACGCCGGAGCCTGGACCGCTTTGAAAATATTCTGGAAGGCAGGCAGGAAGAACGATTTCAGGCTTCGAATCATCTCCGCTAACAGCCCCTTCAGCACCGAGGGGCTGGAAAAGCTGGATTTCGTCGGGCCGGGGGAGATCGGGAAGATCGAGTCGTGGCAGCGTGAGGGCAATGTTTCCTGCGATGTGGAGGATGATGAGATCTTCATAGTAACAGCGTGGTGGACCGCCTACGTGATCAGGGAACTTGAAAACACAAACAGGATCTTTTACCTGGTTCAGGATTTCGAACCCGGTTTTTATTCCTGGTCTTACCACTATGTGCTGGCACTCGAGTCCTACAAGTTCAAATACGCGAAGATTTTTAACACGCCCATCCTTTATGAATTCTTTAAAGAGCAAAAACTGTTGTCGGGGGAAGATGAGATGTATTTTGAACCCGGGATTGACACGAAGCTGTTCAACCCTGGTGATAAAGCCGGGCAGACAGCGGATATTAAAGCCGGTTATAAAAAGACCGGCAAGGCAACGATCCTGCTTTATGGCAGGCCGGCTGTGACCCGCAACCTTTTCGAGCTGGCGATTCTAAGCCTGGACCACTTTCTGAACGCAAATCCCTCTTACCGCGAAAAGATCCAGGAGATAATCTCCGTCGGCGAAAAGCATGATAGCCTTGTTGCCGGCGGGTTCCGTATCGAGTCTCGGGGCAAGATGTCCATGACCGAATGGGCGCGAATGGCCAGGGAAAGCGACATCGGAATCTCGCTGATGTGCTCGCCGCATCCCAGTTATCCGCCGCTGGAGATGGTCGCATCGGGCATGCTGGTCGTCACCAATCGAATATACAACAAGGATCTTTCGACGATCAGCGACAATTTTATTGCCGCGGACATGAATATCGAAGACATCGCCGGCGCCATCAAGACAGCGATTGATAAACTTGAAGACCAGGAGTCGATTAGAAGGAATGCTGAAACCTTTATCAGCGAGCGGGACTGGGACCAGAACCTGATGGAGACGACCGAATTTATCTCTGAAAAATCATCAATACGAGAAGGATGAAAGGATGACCGCCATGTGGCTGAAAAAAGTATTTACGAAAGCAAAGAGCGAGGACGACGCCAACCTCTTCAGTTACAAGGGTTACGAGATACCGATCGACCTGATGTACATGACAGGTGGCGGTGTTGAGACCTGGGATGAGATCTCCCTGGGGCACCAGGACCAGCTGCGCAATTATTGCGCCATCGAGCCGGACCACAACGTCCTGGAGGTAGGTTGCGGTGTCGGCAGGGACGCGATTCAGCTCACGGAGCAGCTTTCAGAAGACGGCTCATATGCGGGCGTGGACATCATCAAGCCGAGCATCGAGTGGTGCCAGCAGAACATCGCTGCCAGGTATCCGAACTTCAGTTTTCATTACCTGGATATCTACAGCCAGATCCACAATGCCGGGGGCAATCTGAAGACCACGGAGGTCAGGTTGCCGGCTGAAGACAAGTCGATAGACAGGATCATCCTGCATTCCGTATTCACGCACATGTTCGAGGACGACATCGTCTATTACCTGCATGATTTCGCCAGGGTTTTGAAGCGGGGCGGCAAGGTGTTCGCTTCGTTTTTCATCCTCGACGATGAAGCGCTGAGCCTTCTCGAACAGGAGAAGCAGAAGAATCCTGACAGCGTGTTCGAAGGCCTCGATTTCGAGCATGAATATGGTGACGGCTGCTTCGTGCAGGACCTGGAGCATCCGGAAGGCGCCGTGGCGTATACCGAAGAGGCTTTCGAGCGGATTCTGAAGAAAGGGAAGATGAAGCTGGCGCAGCCCGTTGGTAAGGGCTTCTGGTGTGGCAGGGAAGGTGTTACGGACGGCCAGGATATCGCGATCCTGGAGCCTGTTAGCGAATAGCCTCCGCCAGGAATGTTCGTCAGCGGGCCGGGATAACTGCACCGGCGCACCCTCTATTAGCGATCCTCAGGAAGCCGGGATAACCGCACCGGCGATTCTCAGCAGTTCCTGAACGCAGGGCGGTTGGCTTATGAACAGGCTGGTTGTGTCCGGGTCGAGCGTAAGGCTGGGGCTGGAGGATTCCTGCCTGCTGGATGATTCATGCCCGGGCGCCTGATTGCTAAGCCGGTAGAGTGATGACACCATCTTTCCCACTTCCGGATTCTGTTCGATGACCAGCAATCTCAGATAGGAATCGATAAGCGATTCGATGCAGCGGTTGGGACGGTAGGCGACCGTATCGAAATAAGCGCGCTCCCCCCTCGCCATATCAAAGAACTTCGAATCCGGGACTGTCCGTTTATCCTTGAGCTGTCTGCGCTCGCGTAAAAGCTGGGGGAGTGCCGTGATGTATGAGGCCATGGTCTTGAGGTTGGGGCCGATGAACTTCCGGCGGATGAAGGTGCGCGCCAGCAGCCGCAGGCAGCGGGACGTCACTATCCGCAGCACCCGGAGCGGGCTTTCCAGCGTGCGCGTTACCATCTTCAGGGTATTCAGCTCGATCAACCCGTACTTGAAGGCTAACGACTCATTGCGAGTGACCCCGGAGTGCAGGTGCTGGACGACTGCGTCTGGTTCTGTGAGGAAACGGTATCCCTGACTTACAGCGCGTACGCACCAGTCGGAGTCCTCGAAGTAGAGAAAGTATCCTTCATAGAGCTGTCCCACCTTGTCTGGGTAAAACAGGTCGCGCCGGAGCAGACAAGCTCCAAAGCAGACGCCCGCGACCTCATCGCTATTGTCATACTGGCCCAG
>JAENWV010000173.1 GCA_016650015.1 Thermoleophilia bacterium
CCTCAAGACCCACGAAATCAACACAACCGGCACCTTGAGTGTGCTGGAAGCCGCCAGAGAAAACAAGGCCCGCCGCGTGGTTTTTTCCAGCTCAGCCGCAGTATATGGAGATGACCCGCAGTTGCCGAAAACCGAGACCTCACCGGTCCGGCCGTTGTCGCCGTACGCCTGGCACAAACTGACCGGTGAATTCTATGGCAGATATTACCATTTGCTACATGGGATCAAATTCCTGGCTCTACGATATTTTAACGTCTATGGTCCCCGGCAGGATCCGGCATCACCATATTCAGGCGCCCTCTCGATCTTCAACGACCGCAGCCGGCGCGGTGAAGCGCTGACGATTTTCGGCGATGGAGAGCAGACCCGCGATTTCATTCACGTCTCCGATATCGCGTCCGTCAACCTTCTGGCAGCCAGAGCACAGGGCAGCCTGCCCGAGATCATCAACGTATCCACCGGCCGCGAAACCAGGATCATCGATCTGGCCCGCATGATCCAGGCGGGTTATGACAATAAAGGTGAGATCAGGTTTGAAGAGGGGCGCCAGGGAGATATCCGCAGGTCATATGCGTCCACCAACCTTCTTGCCCAAGCGCTTGGTTATGAACCTGTGGTCAAAATGGATCAGGGATTGCTGAGCCTCAGAGACGCCTGAACTGGTCCGGCTCAGGACCCTGATCTGCCTGCGTCACTGATCGGTGCCAAGTTGCATGGCCGGGCAGAAATTTCGGGGTGCGAAAATGCAGGCTCTACATAGAGGGCCAGAGGCCGGGCGGCGTCTTGTCCTGCCAATTGACCGACAGTGCATGGCCGATATCTTTTACCGTCCAGACACCATTTTCCTGTGACAGAAGAACATCCTTGCCGGCAGCGCCGCTGTTATTCTCCACGCGGATCAGGGCCCAGCCGGTAATCACATTTGGACCCCAGACAACGCTGGCACCGCTGCCATCGCCATAATCGCGCTCAAAAGCCGCAAGCGCCGCGTCGGTGACCGCCGGAACCGTAGATTCGTCAACATTGGGCATGATCGGCCCGCTGTCTGTAACAGTCGATTGCCGGACGGTTGAAGCCCGTGTTGCCGTAGCCTGATCGGTTTCTGTGCTGGTCACGGTTACAGAATCGCCGCCGCATCCTGCAAGCGATCCCGCGAGCAAAAACAGCGTCAGCAAGAAGATTGTCCCCGGAATTCTCATGTTCTTCCCTGCGGTTGTTGTACCGTTGGAGAAGAGGATATTCCTTTATCCGGACGAAGCCAAGTGGCCAGTCGCCGGAGATGTTAATTCGAGATAGCGACGCGCCACAATTTCCCAGGAAAAGTGAAGCCGGGCTATTCCGTGCAGCTTCTTCCGGAAATCCTGGTCGCGGGTCGGATATTTATCAAGAATGCTGGTCACTGAAGACGCCAGCCGCCGGGTGAGGCCGATTCCAGGGGCCAGTAGCTTGAAGGAAGGGTCATCAAGGCTGTCCGCAATGACGTCGAGTGGCGTGCGCAAACCAGTCTGGTAGGTGGCGACCGGCAGGGCGCCAGCAGCCAGTGCTTCGATGCTGACCAGTCCGAAGGCTTCGGGGAAGACTGACGGAGCCAGGGAGATGTCCGCCGCGGCGAACAGAGGTGCCAGCTGCTCATGCGGCAGGTGACCGGTGAAATGGATCCGGTTGCCAAGATCCCTGGCAACGGCACGGTAGGATTCCTGCTCTTCAGGGTCCAGTTCGGGCATTACGGGTCCATACGCAGATACATGCTTCAATTCCGGCTCCTTTGCCAACAGGTTTCCTGCCCCGATGATATCGCCACGTCCCAGCGCATCGATAAACTTTTCCAGCGCCGGGCGCATCGGTCCGTCGCCGACGATGACCAGCTGCAGGCGCGGACATTTCGCCAGCACCAGCGGCAGGGCCGCCACCGCATACTGCAACCCCTTGGTCCACAGCAGGCGGCCGGCGAAAACGGCGATATTGTCTCTTTCCGGGTCGATCGATGACGACAATTCGCGCAATGCCGGTGAACGTTGGTCTCGCCAGCGATTCTCCCGGGTTTTTGCAGACCCTTTGACGTGCGGTTTGAAAAGATTGGTGTCCACGCCTGGCGGCAAAACAACTGTTTTCGATTCGATGTCGAAGCCCTTGTCAATGGCCAACCCGATCACCTCGTCGCGGCTGGTCTCGCTAAGGGCCGCTATGGCGGTGGCGCCCTCGAGGCCCGACTTCATATATGGGACCATACGAGGATCTTTCCGAACGGTGAAGTTGAGTTCGCTACCATGGATGGTGACGATATAAGGCGCCGTTTCAGGCAATGATTCACGGACGACATCAGGCGACAATCGAGGTGAAGGCCCAAGTACGGATTGTATCGCCTCTCCACTTAAAGCCTCACGGACAATGTGCGGCTGCATGATCGCGTGGTTGGCCTGCACCAGGTCCTGCGGCCAACGTCTGAAAATCGCGGACATGGACTTGATGTTGGTTTCCAGATAGGCGGTAATCATTTCATCAGAGGCATCCTGCAGCGGTACCACTTCAAACGGGGGAAAGGGTCCGGCAACGTAGGTCAACAGCCGGTTGCCGATAAAGGGTCGAACCAGGCGGCAGCGGCCGTCATGGACTTGCTCTCTCTCTAACACGAGGCGCGGCTCGTCATTATCCGGGCCGAAAACGTAGATTCGATCAATGAAATCGTAGCGCTCCGGTGACTGGTCCTGGCAGACCAGGGTGACATCGTGGCCCTGCCGCGTGAACTCGCGGGCCAACTCCCGCGCGTATATGGCACTACCGGAATCGCCGAGGAAGTACCCGTGGACTACGGCTACTCGCAATCGAGCACCGTGCGGTCAGTGTCTGCTTCCAGAATCGAACCCATCCACCAGAGACCTTCCAGGGGCATGACCCTGTAATCCGTCCGGCCCTGCTTCTTGAGCATGAACTTGAGCGTATAAGACATGCCATTGGCCATTTTTTCCTCCTTTGCGCGCTAGCGGTGCCATGTTTTTCCCGCTGAGCGTTATTCTAACACCAGCCATGGTATCCTCTTATTCATGCGCAAGGTGATGGTGATTCAGCATATCGGTTGCGAGCCCCTAGGGCTGTTTGCCGAAGAGACCGCCGGCCTGGCCGAGTTCAAGTATGTTCGTCCATTCAAGGGCGAGCTGATCCCTGATTCGCTGGTCGGGCGGGACGGCCTGATTATCCTGGGCGGCCCCATGGCCGTCTACGAATCAGATGAAAGCCTCTATCTGAACGATGAACTCAGTCTCATAGCCGGGGCGATCAAGGAAGACTTTCCCTTGCTGGGAATCTGCCTGGGATCACAGCTTATCGCCGCTGCCGGCGGCGCGGCCGTTTACCCCGGGCATCAAAGAGAGGCCGGCTGGGGCGAGGTGGTCTTGACCGAAGCGGCCGGGAAAGACCCCCTGTTCGCAGGGCTGCC
>JAENWV010000010.1 GCA_016650015.1 Thermoleophilia bacterium
CCCTGCGGAGTATCGCGCACCTCATAGCCGGCGGCGGCCAGCTTGTCCCGGGCCGCGTCCGCCGCGGTGTAGTCGCCATCCTTACGGGCCTTTTCCCGCTCGGCCACAAGGTCGAGGAGTTCCTGCTCGAGGCCGGCTTCAGAGTATTCAGACCGGGATATCTCCACTCCCAGTATATAGAGCAGGCCGGTTAACAGCTCCCGCGCTTCGCCGAGCAGCCCGGCATCGACCTTGCCGGCCGTTGACGCGGACTCGGCGTATTCATTGATCACCCTGACCAGGCCGAACAGTGATGCCAGCGCTCCGGCGGTGTTGACATCGTCCCTCATCTCTGTGTTAAACTGCCGCTCGGTAGCGTCTATCGCTGATTGCAGCGCGAAGCTCTCCGATGTGGAGCCCCCGGTCATCCCGGCCTCGGCCGCCGGCTGCTCACCGCTCGCCGGCATGGTCTCTCCCACCGGACTGCCCGCGGAGCCGGACCCGTCCCCGCCAATAACGCTGTCCAGCTTCCACAGGCAGTTCCGGAAACGGTCGAGCATCTGGGCCGCTTCTTCCAGGTTGCCCTCGGAAAACTCCAGCGGGCTGCGATAATGGGAGCTCATGAAGAAAAGGATCAGCACCCGGGGATCGTAATTCTTGAGGAACTCGCGCAGCAGGAAGATATTGCCCACCGATTTGCTCATCTTCTCGTCCTTGCGGGTGATCATGCCGTTGTGCATCCAGTACCTGACAAAAGTGGTTCCGGTGACCGCCTCCGCCTGGGCGATCTCGTTCTCGTGGTGGGGGAAAACCAGGTCCCGCCCACCGCCGTGGATGTCGAACTTATGGCCCAGGTATTTGATCGACATGGCCGTGCATTCGATATGCCAGCCCGGCCGTCCCCGTCCCCAGGGGCTCTCCCAGCTGGGCTCACCGGGCTTGGCCGCCTTCCAGATCGCGAAATCCAGCGGGCTTTCCTTCGCCTCGCCCTCGCGCGCCAGCTCGCTGTGCTTCATCTGGTCCGTCTTCTGGCCGGAGAGTTTACCGTATTTGGGAAAATCGCAGACGCGGTAATAAACGCTGCCGCCGGTCTCGTAAGCGTAGCCCGCCTCGACCAGCTCCTTGCAGAGATTGATGATCTCGTAGATATGCTCGGTGGCCTTGGGCTCCACGTCGGGGCGCCCCAGGCCCAACCGTCCCGTATCCTCGAAATAGGCCTCGGAGAACTGTGTTGCTATCTCGTCCGAAGTAACGCCTTCCTTGTTGGCGCGCATTATGATCTTGTCGTCCACGTCGGTCAGGTTCTCCACGAGTTTCACCTCGTAGCCGATGCTGCGCAGATACCGTGCGAATACGGCGAAGAATACAAACGGCCGCGCGTTGCCCACATGCACATAACCGTAGACGGTGGGTCCGCAAACGTAAATGCCCACCTTGCCCCTGTCGCGGGGCACAAGATCTTCCTTCGTGCGCGAGAGAGTGTTGTAAACCTTTATGTCGTGGTTCAGTTCTTGTGTAATATCCTGGTTCATGCTGGGATTGCCGCCTTTGTTTCCATTGCTTTGCCGGACCTTGGCTTCACAAGCCTATTTCGCGTATGGTTTGGCTGCTTCCAGCCGCTCGCGTATGCTGTCCCGCCCCAGCCCGGCCAGCATGAACGGCAGCTCCGGGCCGGAACCCCTGCCGGTCAGTGCAATACGTAGCGTCCGAAACAGTCTTTTCGGCGGTATATCCGCCTCTTTGCAGGACTTTTTCCACTGCTTGATGAGCGCGCGGGCTTTGTCCACCGCCTCGTCGACCGTGCCGGCAGTAAGTTCCGCGGCCGCGGGCAGCTCTTCCAGCCTGGCCGACGCCATCTCCAACACCGCCGCCGATCCTTCCTCGCCCAGCTCGGCCGCCACGCTCTCCTCGTCCGGACTCGCGGCATCAACAGAGACGGCCAGTGGCGTCGCTGTAAAAAATTCCAGGATCTGTCCGTTGGCGTCAGCCAGGGTGACAAGAGAAGTCTGCACCGCGGCTTCAGCCACGGCCAGCTGCCCGGGAGTCACGCCCAATGCCGCGGCAGCGTCCCGCCCGGGAGTCGCCTCGGACGCCTTGGCCCCTTCCCGCCCGGGAGTCACGCCTGAACCGGCGTCACCAATAAACGGCGCCAACGCCAAATGAAATTCTTCACGGGCAAGATCACGTATATGCAACCCGTTCAACCAGTTCAGCTTCTGGATATCAAAAATGGCCGGACTCTTGGAAACCCGCTGCAGCTCGAACTCCGCGACCATTTCCTCTTTGGCCAGCTTTTCCCGTTCGCCGCCCGGCGACCAGGAGAGCAGCGCCAGATAATTGATGATAGCAGAGGGCAGATAGCCCATCCGGCGAAACTCTCCCACCGAGGTGGCGCCATGGCGCTTGGAAAGCTTGCCGCCGTCCGGCCCCATGATCAGCGAGTGATGCGCCCAGGCCGGTGGTTCGTGGCCGAACGCCTGGAAAACCAGCACCTGCCGCGCCGCGTTGGTCAGATGGTCCTCACCACGGATCACATGAGTAATCTCCATCGCGATGTCGTCGACAACCACCGCAAAATTATATGACACGCCGCCGTCCGACCTGAGGATGATGAAATCGCCGATGACCTCGGAAGAAAAATCCGTGCGTCCATGGATGATGTCGGTTACTTCGATGGCGGTATCGGGAACCCGGAAGCGGATGGTAGCCGGCTCTCCCGCCGCAACCCGCGCCGCAGCCTCGTCAGGCGGGATCGCCGCGCAACAGCGGTCGTACTTGGGCATGTCGCCGCGCGCCAGCGTCTCCGTTTTCAGCTGCTCCAGACGCTCCTGGGAACAAAAACAATAATAAGCCTTGCTCTCGTTGAGCAGACGCTCAGCCGCCAGGCGGTAAATTCCGGCCTCCGAGCGCTCGCTCTGCCGGTACGGCCCGTGATCGCCACCGATATCCGGCCCCTCGTCCCACTGTAGCCCCAGCCAGGCCAGGTCTACCAGAATCGACTGCTCGTGTTCCAGGGAAGACCGGGCGACGTCTGTGTCTTCCACCCGCAGGATATAGCTGCCGCCGAGATGCCGGGCGAAAAGATAGTTATAAAGGGCTGTCCGGGCCGAGCCCACGTGCAGGGTGCCGGTAGGGCTGGGGGCGAAACGCACGCGCACCGGGCCGGGAATCGGGCCGCCTGCGGGCGTCGCGGTTGCATAGCTTTCAGTCATGATCGAAACGCCGCAGCCGATTCGCTCTTCCGACTATTCGGTGACGTCGGAGAAGTGGACCACGGTCACTGTGTCCTGCAGCGTGACCGTGCGGTTATAAATCTGTCCCAGCAGGTGCACGACCTCGTCAACACGGCGGAACTCCGGGTTCTCTCGCTCGATATCCCGCGGTGACAGGTCATCGATGGGCTTGACCTCGACGCTGTCGATGATGGCGGTAAAGAGCTTCTGGCGCGGTCCGTACTTGCGCCCGATGGTGATCCAGACGATCTCGCCCTTCCGGTATTTGTGGCTCTTGTCGCCAAGCCTTACCGTCGCCGTCTTGCGCCGGTGCCGGAGCTGGTCGTCGTAGATGTGAGAGTAAAAGTTTATTGCATACATGTGTCATTCTCCCTGGCGATGATTTTGACCATGATCGATAATCTATATTTGTTATCCGCGCGGATTCCTGACATTATCCCTGAGCGGTTCGTTTTAAAGATCCATTTCCATGATTATGCTCCCTGCGCATTCTACCAAACATGTAGCGCAGGCCGCGATACCTTCGCCGCGGCCGGTGAAGCCCATCATCTCCGTCGTGGTAGCCCGCACGGATATATCCGCTTCCGGAATTTCCAGGGCGCCGGCCAGCGACGACCGGATCCGCTCGCGGTAGGGCGCGATCCGTGGCTCCTCGAGCACCAGCACCGCGTCGATATTGCCGACTTCGCAGCCGCGCCGCCTGACCAGCTCCATAACTCGCCGGATTATCTCCAGACTGGAGATGTCTTTTAATCCCGGGTCGTCATCGGGAAAATAGTGTCCGATATCCTCGAGCCCGGCAGCGCCCAGCAAGGCATCGGCGATGGCGTGAGTGAGGACGTCAGCGTCCGAATGTCCCGCCAGCCCCAGCGGATGCTCAATCTCAACCCCGCCCAGCATAAGCCGGCGGCCTTCAGCAAAGCAATGAGCGTCTATACCGATGCCGGTGCGAATTTTCATGATTAAGTTAAGTTCTCCCGCCGCCGGAGTATTTCCTCCGCGACCGCCAGATCAAATGGTGTGGTGATCTTGATATTCTCAGCGCTGCCCAGAACCATCTTCACCCTGCCGCCTGCCTGTTCGACCAGCGAGGAGTCATCCGTGGAGGCGGCCAGAACTTCCGGCGGCGCCTGGTAGGCTTTTTCCAGAACAACCCTCCTGAACATCTGCGGCGTCTGGGCCGTCCAGAGCAGCGACCGGTCCGGCGTCCGCGCCACGAGCCGGTTGCCGGCTGTGACCTCCTTGACCGTGTCGGTGGCCGGCAGTCCGAATACCACGCCATCGCAATCGCCTGTATCGAATTCGAGGATGCCGCTGGCCAGGATTTCCGGTGGCAGCAGCGGCCTGGCGCCGTCATGAAGCAGCACCGTGTCAATCGCAGGACCAAGCTCGTGCATGCCGTTCCGGACCGAAGTGGCCCGGTTGTCGCCGCCGGGAACCACCGCCCGTACCTTCCTGAGACCGAATTTTTCAACCACCTCGCTACGGCAACGCTCGACATCGACCGGGTCGATTACAATAACTATCTCTTCGACCACCGCGGCGGCCTCAAAAATTGCGGCCGAGCGGGCAACGACAGGCTGACCGGCCAACGGCATCAGCTGTTTCGAAGAGCCCATCCCCATGCGGCTGCCGACGCCACCCGCGGCAATTATCACACCTAAATGCATAAGTGATGATTCCTGCTTTGCGGATGCTGGTTCAAAACGTCAATCCCCTGATTCACAGATTCAGCTGGTCGTCTCATATTTCCTGATTTTAGAGTGACTGTAAATAGAACAGCCGCCGGCGCTGTCGCCGGCGGCTGCATATTCATCAGATTTCATCTGCCTGGAGGCAAACCCGTATCCGAAAAACCGGATGCCCGCTGTCAGGGAGCGTCGTCGAGTTTTCTTCCCGCCGGCGCCGGGTCCAGCTCCTTGAGCACGGTATCGAGAAACTTGTCCGCCTCGGGCTCATCCATACCACGGGCATACATCAGCTCGCTGGCCAGGATCTTCTTCGCCCGGTTGAACATCTGTTTCTCACCAGTGGAAAGACCTTTCTCCGCCTCGCGGA
Organism: Thermoleophilia bacterium; assembly: GCA_016650015.1. Taxonomy (GTDB): domain Bacteria; phylum Actinomycetota; class Thermoleophilia; order BMS3ABIN01; family BMS3ABIN01; genus JACRMB01. Next base: position 5,271 of record JAENWV010000010.1, read on the forward strand.
TCGAAAGGTTCCGCACTACCTCGGCCAGCTCGAAGATGTCGCCGGTCTTGATCTTCTCGCGGTTGTGCTTGAAGCGGCGGTTCCAGTTCTTCGGCATCTTGGTCTCGTCCTGCCGGAGAACCGCGATGACATCTTCCACATCGTTGGTAGCAATCACTTTTCTGAGCCCCGCCTTGTCAGCGCTGTCCACGGGCACCATTACGGTCATGTTGTTGTGCAAAATCTGAATCGTCAGGTACTCACGCTTCTGTCCCAGGACATCGCGTTTTTCCTTTTTGACAACCGTACCGGCGCCGTGATGCGGGTAGACAACCTTGTCGCCTACGTTATACACCAATGTGATTCAACCTCCTCCCGTAAAACCTGTCAGTTTTAAACACCTGCCAAAACGCTTAACGGAAACTGTACTTCTCCGCCAGTGATAACTCCCTGAGCTGAACCAGCCCTTCACCGATCTCGCGCGCCCGGACCCGGCCCACTCCTTCAACTCCCACCAGATCATCCTCTCCAGCCAGCAGAACGGTTTTGAGGCTGCCAAACCTGCCGACTATGTTGCTGATGATCGAGGCCGGCAACCGCGGAATGTTGCTGAGAACGCGGTAGCCCCTTGGCGAGATCCTCACCTCGGTGGCCTTGGCCTTCTTCCGGTAACCGAGAATCTTGGCTATGGTGTCCGGGTCGAACAGCTCGTCCGCTGAAATCTCGCTCAACCTCGCCTCTATCTTCTCAACCTGCGAACCCCGGCCCGGTCGATAGTCACTGATCAGCGCGGCCCGGTCCCGTGCCACGCCGGTCAGCAGCTCCTCGAGCTGCATGGCAATGAGCCGGCCCTCCGTCCCCAGTTCGATGAGGTACCTCTCTATTTCTCCGGCGACCCGTGAAACCATCTCCGAACGCTGCAGCACGATGACCACTTCGTGTAGTGAGACCGCGTCTTCAAACTCCAGGGCCGTCAGGTTATCCGCCACCTGGTCCAGCCGGGCCCGGTACTTCTCCAGCGTCTGCAGCGCCTGGTCCGACTTGGCCAGCAGCACGCGGATCTCGGTCAGCACGTGCTTCAGCTCGTCTACGTAGATGCTGACCAGATCCCGGTCCATCGATATCGATATGGCGATGGCATCGGTCTGCTTGGCCACGCGTTCCGCCGTCCTGTGCCTGGTGCCGGTCTCGCTGGACTCGATAGTCGCGTCAGGCATCAGCTGAACGTTGGCCCGGTGAATGCGCGTGGCGTTCCGGTTGAGGATTGTCGCGCCATCCATCTTCGCCAACTCGTACAGCATGTTCGGAGTGAAATCCGTCTCCAGCCGCAGGCCTCCCGAACAGAGGAACGAAATCTCTCCCTCATCCCCCAGGATTATCAGCGCTCCGGTCTTCGCCCGGATAATGCTGTCGACGGCCTCGCGCAACGGCCTGCCCGGCGCCACCAGGTACAAGGCCTCCACCAGCCTGTTGTCCAACCTCAGGTCGCCCTTTGAATCAATCATGCAACTCCCGGTTAAAAATTATGCGCCGTTATCGAATCCGGCACCGAACAGACTGCATTTCCCGATAAAACTGCTTCCCTGCAAAAAATTCCTTCCCAACCAGCCGCTTAATCAAAAACCCTTGCCAGTGCCTGGGAGAGGTTGCCAGCCTCCACCAACTCGACACCGTTGTAACTCCGGCCCAGCGCCGCGGCGTTCTTCGCCGGCAACACCACTGTCTCAATGCCCATCTTCAGGGCTTCGTCGACCCTGCGCTCGGCTCCGATGCAAAACCTCAGGTCTCCCGTGAGGCTCACCTCGCCGAAGCAGGCGACCCTGCCTTTTACCGGCCGGTCACGATGCGCCGATGCTATCGCCAGGGCGACAGCCAGGTCCGCGGCGGGCTCGTCCACCCGCACCCCGCCGGCGACGTTGACAAAGATGTCGCTGCCGGCGAGGTTAAGCCCGGCCCGACGCCCCAGCACCGCTACGATCATCGCCAGACGGCTACGGTCGATGCCGTTGCCCACCTGGCGCGCATACTGCATGCCGGTTCCGGCAACCAGTGCCTGCACCTCGACCAGCAGGGCGCGGCTACCCTCCAGCGCCGCCAGGATCGAAGATCCACAACTGCGCTCGCCTTCCTCGAGGAAGAGCGCCGAGGGGTCATCGACCACCTCCAGCCCCGACTCCTTCATCTCGAAGACGCCGATCTCGTTGGTCGAACCGAAACGGTTCTTGACCGAACGCAAAACCCTGTAAGTCAGATTCCGGTCTCCCTCGAACTGGAGAACCGTGTCAACCATGTGCTCCAGGACACGGGGACCGGCCAACGCTCCCTCCTTGGTCACATGGCCGACCAGGAACACCGAAATCCCGTCTTCCTTGGCCAGGCGCATCAGCCTGCCGGCGGCCTCCCGAACCTGGCTCACCGAACCGGGCACCGAACCGATCTCGTCGCTGTAAAGCGTCTGCACCGAGTCGACCACGACCAGATCCGGCTTCGTCTTCTTCAGGGCGGCGACGACCGAATCCAGGTTCGTCTCCGCCAAAATCTCCACCGGTCCGACATCGTGCAAAAGCCGGTCCGCGCGCAGCTTCACCTGCGCGGGCGACTCTTCTCCTGAAACCAGCAAAACCCGGTGATCCCGGCAAAGATTGGAAAGCACCTGCAAAAGCAGGGTACTTTTACCGATACCCGGCTCCCCGCCAACCAGCACGATGGAGCCCGGCACTATGCCTCCGCCAAGCACCCGGTCAAGCTCCGAGATGCGCGTCTTCACGCGTTCCACTGCCTGCGCCTCGATCTCGTCGATACGCCGCGGCGTCACATCTCTTACCTTCGCCGGGTCTGCCGCCCGTCCCGCAAAGCGTTCCTCGGTGAAACTGTTCCAGGCCCCACAGTCCGGGCAACGCCCGAGCCATTTGTGGGCCTCGTAGCCGCATTCGCCACAGGTGAAAAGGCTATGAACCTTCGTCATCTGGGCGTGGTGATTTCGCTCTATCGGAGCTCTCGCCGTTCTTCGAGGCTCCTACCAGATCCTTCTTGGGCTTATGATGCTTGGCCAGCAGCGTCATGAATGTATTGTCATTCTTGCGGTCAATAAGCACCGTTGAGCCATCGGGGATGGCGCCCGCCAGCACCTCGTCGGCGAGCAGGTCCTCCACATATTGCTGTATGGCCCGCCGCAGCGGCCTGGCACCCATGCCGGGATCGAAGCCCCGGTCCACCAGGAGTTCCTTGGCTGGCTCGGTCAGCTCGATGGCGACCTCGCGCTCGGCCAGCTGCTGGCCGACGCGGGCGATCATCAGGTCGACGATCTCCTTGATGTTGGCGCGGTCCAGCTTGTGGAAGACGATGACCTCGTCTACGCGGTTGAGGAACTCGGGGCGGAAGACCCGCTTCAGCTCACCGGTGATGTTGGTCTTCATATCCTCATAAGACATACCCGCCTCATCGGTTACGGCGAAGCCCAGCGGGCTATCCTTGGCGATAGTCTTGGCGCCGATGTTGCTGGTCATGATGACGATGGTGTTGCGGAAATCCACCTTGCGCCCCTGCGAGTCGGTCAGGTGGCCGTCCTCCAGGATCTGCAGAAGGATATTGAAGACATCGGGATGCGCTTTTTCAATCTCGTCCAGCAGGATGACCGAGTAGGGCTTGCGGCGGACCGTTTCGGAGAGCTGGCCGCCTTCTTCGTAGCCGACATAGCCCGGCGGCGAACCGACCAGGCGGGAGACGGCGTGCTTTTCCATATATTCGGACATGTCGACCTGGAGCAGGGCGTCCTCGTCGCCGAAGAGGAACTCGGCCAGGGTGCGCGCCAGCTCGGTCTTGCCCACGCCCGAGGGACCCAGGAAGATAAAGGAACCGCTGGGGCGGCGGGGGTCCTTGATGCCCGCCCGCGAACGGCGGATGGCCTTGGATACAGCATTGATGGCCTGGTCCTGACCGATAACCCGTTCGTGCAGCACCTCTTCCATGCGCAACAGTTTTTGCGACTCGCCCTCGGTCAGCTTGAACACGGGGATGCCGGTCCACATGGAGACGATATCGGCTATCTCTTCCTCGCCGATGGAGACGACCTCGCGGCCCTCATCGCTCTTCCATTCCTCGGCCAGTTCCCGCTTGCGGTTGGAGAGCTTGCGCTCCTGGTCGCGCAGGTTGGCGGCCTTCTCGAACTCCTGGGCCTCGATGGCGGCTTCCTTCTCCTTGCGCACCGTCTCGACTTCGGCTTCCAGCTCGCGATACTGCGGCGGCGCCGTCATGGTCTTGATACGCATGCGCGATGCGGCTTCGTCGATGAGGTCGATGGCCTTGTCCGGCAAAAAGCGGTCGGAAATATATCGCGCCGCCAGCCTGGCGGCGGCCTTGAGCGCCTCGTCGGTGATCTTGATCCGGTGATGCGCCTCATAGCGGTCGCGTAGCCCCCGCAGGATCAGCTCGGTATCCTCTTCGCTGGGCTCGTTCACCATGATTTGCTGGAAACGGCGCTCGAGGGCGGCGTCTTTTTCAACATAACGACGGTACTCCTCGATGGTGGTGGCGCCGATGGTCTGCAGCTCGCCACGAGCCAGCGCCGGCTTGAGGATGCTGGCCGCGTCGATGGCGCCTTCGGCGGCGCCCGCGCCAACAAGATTATGCAACTCATCAATGAACAGGATGATCTCGCCGTGCTCGTGGATCTCCTTCATGACTTTCTTCAGGCGCTCCTCGAACTCACCGCGATACTTGGAACCGGCGACCAGCGCGGCCAGGTCCAGAGTGTAGATCTGCTTGCCCTTGAGCAGCTCAGGCACGTCATTGCTGGTGATGCGCTGCGCCAGGCCCTCGACCACGGCGGTCTTGCCCACGCCGGGTTCGCCGATCAGCACCGGGTTGTTCTTGGTGCGGCGGGAAAGGATCTGCATGACGCGCTCGATCTCCAGCTCACGGCCGACCACCGGGTCCAGCTTGCCTTCGTCGGCGAGCTTGGTCAGGTTACGGCCGAACTGGTCGAGCAGCTTGACCCGCTTCTTGGCCTCGCCCTGGGGAACCGGGGTGCGCCGTGCGGAGCCAGTCAGCTTGCGCATGATTTCGTTGCGGATTTTTTCCGAGTCGGCGTCGAACTCCAGAAGGATGCGGGCCGCCACGCCCTCGTTCTCCTTGATGAGCCCGAGCAGAATATGCTCGGTGCCGATGTAGTTGTGACCAAGGGAAAGCGCCTCGCGCAGGGCCAGCTCCAGAACCTTCTTTGCCCGCGGCGTGAAGGGTATCTGGCCGGCGGCGACCTCGTCGCCCATGCCGACGATCTGGGCTACCTGCATGCGCACTTCGTCGAGGTTCACGTCCAGTGTGGTCAACACCTGGGCGGCTATGCCTTCCTCCTCGCGGAGAAGGCCGAGCAGGAGATGCTCGGTGCCGATGTAGTTATGCTTCAGGGACCTGGCCTCTTCCTGGGCCAGAACCACTACCTGGCGCGCTCTTTCAGTGAATCGTTCAAACATTGTCATCACCTTTCCCGGGTAAGTCACCCCTGGTGAATTGCCCCTCATTGGCCTAATGTTCCCGGACCGGCGATGCCCGAAACTTCATTGCTACCGGACTTCGCCGCCCGCTGGCGCTATTCCTTTGCACGCCCAATCGGCCGCGCCGGGCTCAGGCTTGAATATCTGCGACTGAAGGCCAATATATCCACCACTCAGCAGCTAAAAAATTATGTCTCTGGAAATCGTCCTTGTGATTTGCGCCCTAAAGGTAGTACGAAAAACTTTTACTGATTCCTAATAGTAGGGCCGGCACCGTTGGCCGGCTTGAGAAAACGTGCGTGGTTTACAGGTTCAGGGGGGAGGTGGTCCTGCTGGCTCCACCTATAATTATCGCATTTTGACTTTCAGCCTCCCCTCGCTAGGCTGGTAACATTATAGCACAGGCTGCTTTTCGCTTAAACCGGCCTTTTTGGGGACATTGCTTCCGTTTCTTGTATAGCTTTCAGTTAACTTTCAGGGGACGTTGCTTTAATTTAGAAACTTACGGCGGTGGTAGCTATGGCTCCAGCGACAGTTTCAGATCTTCCGAGCTTATTGGACGTATCATCTCCATAAGCTTATCGAATTCATCGAGCTCCGGATCCAGCCAAGCTGTTACATCTGCGTCCCGCAGAATGAAGGGCATCCGATTATGGACTTCCGCGATGATCTCCGTGGGCTCCAGTGTGATAATACTGCAGCTGTAGCGCCGGTCTTCTTCGTCCTGTGGATTGCGCCAGACCGAGTAGATGCCGCCAAGGGCCATGAGCCCGCCGGCTTTCAGGTTGAAACCATAGGATTCGCGCGGTTGCGCCGTCCGGCCACCGACCTTGCGCGTTTCGAAAAACATGATCACCGGGAAGATGCAGCGCCGGCGCCGGAGCAGCGGCTCATTATGCCGCTTGTCCAGCGACTCCACCCTGGTGTTGAAGGCGGTATACTTCGACCTGAACTCCCGGTTCCAGTGATGGGTCAGCTGCTAGTACATGGAGGCCACGCGCGCCACGCCGTCGCTGCCGGCATAGACGACGTTGACCTCACAGAAGGGGGTTGCTTTCTGCGCCCGGCTGAACGGCTGGGCAGCGTCGCCCGGATCATCGCTGACTTCGACGCCGAACCGCGCCCTGAAGCCCTCGATTATGCTGATATCTCCCGCTTGTGTGAAGCTGCCGCACATATGTATTCCGATCGGGGATGGCTGTCTAATATATTATGCCCGGATTCGCGGTAAAAAGGGCCGGCGTCGGCAGAAACGGCCGGGTGCATTCCGTTGGCGTGATTCGGCATCTACGTTAGACCCTAAGGGTTCACCGGGCAATAGAGTCACTTCTGGCTGCAAACACAGGATGCCTGTAAATACTGAGTTTCGATTTTCTTTAATCCAGGAGGCATGGCCAATCAATGTTTTTCGCATCCCGCGCCGATTTTTAACCGGCGCAAACATTTTCACACAATAAAGTCGAATATTCTCGATGAATGCGTCACACACAAGTGCTCTTATCTCGAGGCGCTCAATTCCGGTAGCTTTTGCGGGGCACGGCGCCCTTTAGCCGCGGACGTACAGGAATGATATTCTGGATTGTCTCAAGCATTTCGGCTTCAACAACGTAAAGATCTCATTCGAAGACCCCCTGAGCGGCAACGGTCCGTCCTTCTGCATCGGCTGCACTAAATAAGCCAGCGATGCTCAAGGCCGCTCTTCACGATCTATTGCCTGATTCAGGCCAGCTCCTTCAGATATCCTGTTATCACTGCTCGGGATTAAGCAGCGAAAAATATGTCACTGAAAGCTTCGAACGTCGGATCCTGCGCCACGTTTCAGATCTCTGCTTTGCATGCCACCTCGAATACGTCCGAATCTCGCAGATGGATAACCAGGACAATTCCGGGATAGGCGTCCAGTCTACTTTCCCTGACATCAGTGATGAACTGCCCAAACAGGTATAGCTGCCTGTCAAGTGGCCAGCTATGATAATTTCGCAAAACGATGTAGATATGCTGATAGCTGTTGCAGTTGTTGTCGGTGAACCCTTTCAGGTTTTCGTATGTAAGATGAACTGTAAACGGGTAATCGCTAAATGATACCGAGGCGGTTCTGCCATAAAAAAAAGTTATGTCAATGGTATCGTCGCCGACAATAAGATCGCTGTTCGTCGTATGGTCGGCTACCCAGTTGAAACGGTCTGATTTGGCAAGTTGCGCGCTGACATTCATTACCGGTTCATCCTTCGTAATCTGAACTTGCTGTACGGACGCCACGAGAATCGCCAGGACAAGAATGACCTGAAAAACGGCGCTGCTTTTTACCCACGGATCAACCGCTTTCACCAATAGGGCGGCGATCAGCAGGATTAGAACGATGCCGGCGGGAAACAATAGCCTGGTTTCCAATCTGTCGAAATGCTGCACGGTCCGCTGATAGACCATAAAAACCGAAAACACGAGAAACCAAAGAGTCAGTAGATAATGCCGCTGCCTCACAAAGACAATCGCAAGTTCACGTGTTCTTCTTTGTACCGTGAGGACAATAACTGAGACCGCAATCAGCGCCACTGCAATTTCCGCCTGTATCTCCCAGCCTTCCTTTCCGTAGTAGTTGCCAAAGGTCGCCGCGATGGCATCGACTGCGTTTTCGGGCCAGGAACGATTTGAAGGAAGTATTGGGGGCATCAGATATCCAGCGGAAAACAGATTGTGGACAAGCACTAGAACAATTGGCAACAAAGCTCCAGTGATGTAAGAGAATAAAGCAGCCAATCTCAACCTGCTGTCGCGAAGCTCTCTGGCTAAAAAAAGAATCCCAATAAAGATCAAGGGAAATAGTGCGTATCTGGTACTGAAAACCAGGCCTGCGGACAATCCGGAAAAAAGCGCACTTGTTACGATTGCCCTGATTCCGGCGAACTGGCAGGACCTCACCAATAAATAGAAAGAAAGTAAAAGGAAGACCGCCGCCACGGATTCGGACCAGGCTGACCTTGAGATCAAGGTCAAAGGGTAATAGAAAAGCAGGAATGCAAGTGACAGCAGAGCCGTTCGCTTCCCGTAAAGGTTTCGCGATAACAGGAAAGCCAGCAACAAAATGGCTCCATAGGCCGCTGCCGGAATTAAAAGAGCGGCATCCTTGAAGGAAAAACCGATACGGCCCAGCTGGGCGATCAATAGCGGGTAAAGCGGCGCCTGAGAGGTGAACGGCGCCGGAATCTTGCTGTTACCGTCAAACAGGTAAGCCTGGTTAAATCCCAGGGTAGACTGAGCAATTCCCTTGCCGGTGGCTATATTTTTCGCCACATCAACATAGTTCATCGAGTCCGGCGAAAACTGGCCGTTCCTCGTGTGCGAGTTAAACGAAAACACCGCAAGATAAAATGCTATCCCTGCAATGATTACCAATAGAAAGGCGAATTTTTTAGAGATCCGCATAGACCTGATCCCTTTTATATTGGACCGCAGAATTTCCGCTATTTGTCCGGTTTCAGCAACGGGAAGAGGATAGCGTCGCGGATGCTCGGCGAATCGGTAAGGATCATGCATAAGCGGTCGATGCCGAGGCCAGAGCCGCCTGAGGGTGGCATGCCGTACTCGAGCGCCGTCAGGAAGTCTTCGTCGACGTAGCCTGCTTCCTCGTCGCCGGCCTCGCGCTGGTTAGCCTGTTCCTCGAAGCGGCGCCGCTGGTCCAGTGGATCGGTGAGCTCGGAAAAACAATTGGCGATCTCCATGCCGCCGATGAAGCCCTCGAAGCGCTCCACCAGGGTCGGGTCCTCATCCTTGGGTCGCGCCAATGGCGACAGCTCCAGCGGATAGTCAACAATGAATGTCGGTTGTATCAATTTGGGCTCGACGAAATTCGAGAGCAGCTCATCCACCAGCTTGCCCCAGGATGCGGCCGGGTCGACTTCCACGCCCAGCTCTTCCACCTTCACCTTGAGCGTGTCACGGTCTGGATAGTCCACGAAGTCAACGCCGCTGTGTCCCCGGATCAACTCGCGCAGGGTCACCCGTCGCCAGGGGGGAGTCAGGTCGACTTCTGCCCCCTTCCAGGGAACCTCGAGCGTGCCCAGCACTTCCATCGCGATATGCGCCACCAGCGTTTCCAGCATCTCCATGACGTCTTTGTAGTCCGCATAGGCCTGCTGGGACTCCATCATGGTGAACTCCGGGTTGTGCTTGGTGGAGATGCCCTCGTTGCGGAATATTCTGCCAACCTCGTACACCTTGTCAAAACCGCCGACTATCAGTCTCTTCAGGTGAAGCTCCAGGGCGATGCGCATGTAAAGGTCGATATCGAGGGCATTGTGATGCGTTTCGAAGGAGCGGGCCGTAGCGCCGCCGGGGATAGTCTGCAGGATCGGCGTCTCGACTTCCAGAAAGCCGCGCCCGTCCATGAAGCGCCTGAGGCTGGAAAGCACCTTGCCGCGGATGTAAAAAGAGCGGTGAACTTCGTCGTTGACGATCAGGTCGAGGTAACGCTGGCGGTAGCGGATTTCCACATCGGTGAGGCCATGCCACTTTTCCGGCAGCGGGTGCAACGCCTTGGCCAGCAGGATGAATGACCGCGCCTCGACGGAAAGCTCGCCACGCCGCGTGCGGAAGACCGGACCGGTGACTCCGATGACATCGCCGATATCCAGGTGCTGAAAATCGGCGTAGGTTTCCTCGCCGAGGATATCGATGTTGCCGTAGAGTTGAACGCGTCCGCTGGCGTCCTTGAGAACCAGGAAGGTGGCTTTGCCGTGGCCGCGCTTGATCAGGATGCGGCCGGCGACGCGGTGCTCGTCGTCGCTCGGCTGTCCGTTTTCGATAGCTTCGTAGCGCTCCAGCAGCGGTGCCACCGGTTCCGGATCAGGAAAGCGGTTGCGGTAGGGAGACTGGCCCGACTCCAGCAGGTTGTCGAGCTTGCGGCGACGCTCTCCGGCCTCGGACATCGGCCCTTCGGCCATGCTATCCCTTTCTGATGGAAACGATCTTGTACTTGGCGGCGCCGCGCGGTGTAGCTACCTTGACGGTCTCGCCAGCCTTGCGGCCCATGATCGCCTTGCCGACCGGAGACTCGTTGGAGAGCTTTTTATTGGCCGGGTCCGCCTCTGCTGAGCCGACGACTACGTAGGTGAAGGAATCGCCGTGCTTCGCTTCTTCGAGATGGACCTTGCAGCCGATGCCGACGGCGTCGGTCTTGATTTCGGCGCCGGACAGGACGCGCGCGTTGCGGAGCTTCTGCTCCAGGCTGCCGATGCGCATTTCCAGCTTGGCCTGCTCGTTCTTGGCCTCGTTATACTCGCTGTTCTCGCTGATGTCGCCGAATTCACGGGCCTCCTTGATCCTCTCGGAGACCTCTTCGCGCTTGATCGTGGAAAGGTATTCGATTTCTTCTGAGAGCCGCTGAAAACCCTCGGCTGTCAGTATGACTTCTTTTTCAGTCAAATTACCCCTGAACCTGCCTTTCATATAAAAGTGACGATAAATTATAAGTATTGTCCTGCACGGATGCAAGGCAGATTGTCCGGAGACGCGTTGAGTATCGGCAGGGACTCAGGCGACCTTAGCCTGAAACGGGCAGGGAAACTCGAGGAATACTGGCGGTTGCACCCCGAGCCCGCCAGAAGCAGCTCAGTAACATTAGCCTGAGAAGGGCAGGGAGACCGTAAAACAGGAGCCCTGCCCCGGGGTCGAGGCCACCGAGATGTCACCGCCCAGGGCGCGGGCAAGTTCGCGTGAGATCGAGAGGCCCAGACCGAGGCCGGCGTTTCGCGATCCCTTGCCGCCACGATAAAAGCGATCGAAAACCAGAGGCAGATCATCGGCGTCGATCCCCACGCCCGTATCGGATACCGCGATTTCGATCTGTCCAGAAGCCGTGCGTTTGTGAGTAACGGTCACCTCGCCACCCTCGGGCGTGTGAGCCAATGCGTTCATTACCAGGTTCAAAAGGATCTGCCGCAGGCGGTCGGAATCGCTGGTTATGGTGATGCCTGGAGATTCGGCTGCGGATGCCGGTGAGCCGACAGCGGCGCCGGGAGAGGATGTCGTAGCTGAAACGCCGGTCAGACCGGGGCTGGCGGCCGCGGCCAGCTTTACCCCCCGTTCGCCGGCGTCGCGGACCAGGCTGTCGATGACGGTATCGATCAGATCGGCCACGTCCACCGTGGCTCGCTTGAGCTCAAACTGCCGGGCATCGAATTTGGCTAGGCTGATGAGATCCTCGATCAGCCTGCTCAGGCGGCTGGTCTCCGAAACGACCACCGCGACGGATTTGGCCACCGTCACCGGATCATCGGCAACCCCGTCCTGCAGTGCCTGGGCGTGGCCGGCTATGGCCGTAAGCGGCGTCTTCAATTCGTGGCTGACGTTGATGACGAACTGGCGCTGCTGATCCTGCGCCAGCTGCACCTCGGAGGACATATATCGGAAAGCGTCGGCCAGGCGGCCGATCTCGTCGTTGGACCGCACGGCGAGCTCCCTGGAAAAATCACCCTCCGCCACTGCCGTCGCGGCCTGGGTGATCTCGTGCAGGGGGCGCGAGAGCCGGCGCGCCAACAGGATGGACAGGAGCAACGAAGCCGCCAGCGAGGCGAAACCGGCGATCAGCAGCTCCATGGCCAGGGGTTGCCATGATTGCAGAAGCCTCATCGGCTTGACGAACACTACCGCGCCTGCCAGCTCTCCCCCGGCCTTGAAGCCATGGGATACGACCAGGACATTGGGTTCGATCTCCGGCAGATCCGTCTCGGCGACCTGGGTTCCACCCTCCTTGAGCAGATTCCAGTCGAGGATGGGCAGCGGCCGGGAGTTAGGCACAACCTCGTCGGCGCGGGTTCCAGGGCGCGGCAGCTCGCTGAGCGCCTGTTCCTTGTAGGACACGATGATGGCGCGTGTCTGATACATCTTTTCCAGATCTGCAATGTAGCGGCGCTGAGGCAGGCCGTCAGTCTCGATCTGTTGCGAAAGCGCCTCGACCTGGAATTTCAGGTCGGAGATCGTTTTCTGCTTGAGGTAGCGTTGCATCAGCGTTCCCGCCAGAAGACCTGAGATCAGCAGCGAGATAAAAATTGAAATAGCGAAGTAGGCGGCAAAGCGCCCTCTTAGACTTTTAGTGAATCCGAACAAGACCTCTCACCTGCCGGAATGAATCAGGTATTGAATCTTCTGCTACCGGACTAAACCAGGATCCTTGCATTTCACTCAGTCCGTCAGCTTGTAGCCGATACTGCGAATGGTTTCGATCCTGACCGAGTCTCCCAGCTTTTTTCGTACCTGGTTGATATGTACATCAACTGTTCGCGTGTCGCCGAAGAACTCGTAACCCCAGACCCTTTCCAGCAACTGCTGGCGCGACAGAGCCAGGCCGCGGTTCACGATCATGAAATGAAGCAACTCGAACTCCCGGGCCGTTAATTTTGCCTCTTCGCCGTTTATTGTTACTTCTCGCCGGCCGGGGTCGAGCGTCAGCGGCCCGACTGAAAGAGGCGCGTCCGCTCCGCTCGCCATGACCTCCGAACGCCTGAGCAGCGACTTGACCCGCGCCACCAGTTCCCGGGGATCAAAAGGTTTGGTGATGTAATCGTCGGCGCCCAGTTCGAGCCCCAGCACTTTGTCCGTGGAGGCGTCACGGGCGGTGAGCATGATGATCGGCACCTCTGATTCCTGCCGCAGCTGGCGGCAGATTTCAAAACCATCGATGTCGGGAAGCATCAGGTCGAGCAGGATCACCCGCGGCTGTTTCTCCCTGGCGAGAGCCAGCCCCGCGGCGCCGGCGACTGCCGAGACGACCGCGAAACCCTCTTTCTCCAGATACATGGTGACAAACGAGGCGATACTTTCTTCATCTTCTATAAGCAGTACTGATTGCTCTGGCATGGATATCCACTTTTCCTGTTTGAAGAAACGCTGCTGCTAATCTTCTGCGCCGCCTGCTTTTCTCCCTTTTTCCCAAAGGAGTCGGTCGGGCTTTTTCGACGATCGATGGGGCGGCTCCTGCGGGGCCGCCCCATCCGTTCTTCACCTGATCGTCGCCGCCCAACCTGGATAACCATTCCGCTCAGATACTTCTTCCGTACTGATACTTCTTCAATACTGGTATCTGTTCAGCCCGAACAGCCGTTCAGTCTAGATATCTGCCGGCGCCTCTTCGGGAGAGGCCGCTGGATCTTCCGGGGAGCCCTGAGGCTTGTCCGGCGGGTTATACATGACTGCGTGAACAGTGCCATCCTCGCCGGTTACAACCCCCAGTTTCATTCCCTGGGTGATGGTGGGAAGCTTGACCTGCTTGTCACCTTCCGCGGTCTTAATGGTGACCGTATCTCCATTGATAGCGCTGACTGTTCCGACTACGGGTTTTCCGCCCGGGCGGTTGCCCGGCTTGCCTATGATGACTGCCTTGGCCGTCGGGTCCTGGCCGTCTTCCGGTTTCTTGCCCAGCATGACGCCGATCTTTTCACCGGTTATTACCTCTGCCAGACTGGCGTCTTTGCCATCCTTGCGATAACGGGTCTGCTCGTCCACCTTGAAGGTCTTCTCCTGGCCGTCCTTGATCGTCTTCAAGGTTATCGTGCCGTTCTCTACCTTGACTACCTCACCGCCGACCAGATGCCTGCCACGAGGGCCTGCTTTCTGCTGCGTGGATTGTCCCTCGGTGGTCTGGGTCTGCTCCTGGGCCGCCGCGTAACTGGCCCCGATGACGAGAGCCAGCAATGCCGCCGTCACGGCCGCAATGATTGTCCTTCGTCTATTCATCATTCCGCATACCTCCTGTAGTTGCTTTGCATGCTTATTATGGACAACGGAGGTTAGCGTGCCGTTAAGAAATTGTTAGGGCTTTGTAAAATCTTGCCCCGTCGGGGCAAGATTAATTCGGAAGGTACACTGAGAATCGGAAGGTGTGCCGTGAATCAGAAGGTACGCAGATATTCGGAAGATACGCTGAGAATTGAAGAATTCACGGCCGGACGATGCAGCAGGGGGGCGGGCCGCTTCGCGGCCCGCCCCCCTGCTTTTTCCACTTTTCAACCGGCGCTTAAATCACGGCCGGTCGTTTATGTCTGTACGCCCCCGGCGCTAATACGAGCTTGTGTTCTAGCTGGAGGTGCTGGAACGGGTACTGGTCCCACCGGTGGTGCCGGTGCCAGTGGTGCTGGTGCCGCTGCTGCTACTACTGCCTCCCAGGATACTGCCGAACAGGTCTTCCAGCTTCAGGATGTTGCCTTCAGGCTTGCTGATGTTCATGTCCTTGTTGAGATCGGAAATGGTCAGCTTCATTGATAAGGCGATCGACTCCAGTCCCGATGCTGCGCTGGTGTCGGCTCCGGTAAGGCCGCCGGCGGTTTCACTGATGGCTGCCGGATCCAGCTCGAGGTCTACCTTGACCTGGAGCAGGTTGCCGTCCTTATCGATCCACATCTCGATGCTCTTGGACTTGACCATCTTGCTCAGCTCGCTCTTGCCGGACTCCAGGCCGCCGGCGCTTTCGGCGCCGCCACAATCACGCAGGATACTGGCCATTTCCGTCATAGTCTTGTCGAGGTCCAGGTTGGCCTTCAAATGACGCGTGTCAGTGCCATTTATCTTCTCCTCGCCAACTTCCTGGATATCGGTCATGATCTTGCCGGACCCGAACTTGTTGGGGTCCTGAACGGCATTTTGTATACAGTTCTGATCTATGTTGGAAGTACCCGAGGTGAGCCCGCCCACGCCTGCGACATCGCCGGCGGAAGAGGCGTCCGCCTCGTACCAGGAGCCTCCCATTTTGATATACATTTTCTCGTCCAGCAGGATGAACTGCATGTCGGCTAGCGAGCTGCTGATCATGTCCATTCCCAGCGTAGACTGGGCGTCGAGGCTACCCTGGGAGCTTGCCAGCCCCTGGATGACCTTGTCGAGGCCTTCAAATTTGATATTTCCCTGGGCCTTGGCCTTGTCGGCACGGTCATCTATATCCACGCCGCCGTTGATGCCCAGGCTGAACGGCAACATTCCCTCCAGCTCCGGTCCTAAAGCAGAAGCGTCGCCCTTGATGTCGAGTTTGACATCGTAATCAACGTGCATCGTCTTGTTGTCTTTTGACTTCTGTATCGATTTGTCAATCAGATCCGCCGGCGACTCCGTGCTGCCACAGCCGACAACAGCCAGCATCGAGAACAACAACGCCGCCAGCAGAACGGCTCCCAGAGCCAAAGCAACGACTTTCTTCATGGTCTCACCTCTCTGTAGCTTATTTAGGGGATATCATATAATTCGTTGCCACTATGTGGCAATGGGCAGCATTGCCCTAAGCCCCACGGTGCCAATCGACAAAAGAGTGAAAACGCCTTGCGATAAGGCAAAAGATTTGGGTACAGTAGCTTAACCTCTGCACCCGGCTTCTGCATCTCCGCCGAGCCGTACCTATCGCATGAACGGGCGCCAATGAAAATTCTTCAGGTCGTACGCCAATATCTACCCAGCACCGGGGGAATGGAAACTTACGTCTCCAGCCTTTGCCGGCAGCTGGCGGAACGCGGCCATCACTCGGATGTAGCCACCCTCGATTACCTATTCAAAACAAATGAGCCGCTGCCCCATTACAGCAAGGTTGAAGGCATCGACGTCATCCGCCTGCCTTCCACCGGTACGGCCAGGTATTTTTTCGCGCCGCGCCTGATGGAACTGGCCCCGCGCTACGACCTGATACATGTGCACGGCGTAGATTTCTTCGTCGACATGCTGGGCTCCTGCAAGAAGTTGCACGGACGGCCGGTGGTCCTGTCCACCCATGGAGGCTTCTTCCACACACCCTGGTTTCCGGCGCTCAAGCTGGCCTGGTTCCATTCCGTTAGCCGCCTGGCCCTGCGGGGCGTCGACCGGGTAATCGCCTCGAGCCCCAAGGACGAGGCGCTCTTCTCTCAGGTCAGCCGCAGGGTAACCCTGGTGGAGAACGGCATCGACTATGCAACCTTCGCCAAGGTGGTAAAACAGAACGGTCCCGCCGGGGAAACCCTGGTGTTCATCGGCCGCATTTCCAAGAACAAGCGTGTCGACAGGCTGCTGGACACCCTGGCGCTGGTTCGACAGCAGCGTCCCGGCGTTTCCCTCATCGTCGTCGGTCCCGACTGGGAGGGGCTGCGGGCGGGCCTGGAGCAGCAGGCGCTGGCTCTCGGCCTTTCTGACGCCGTAGAGTTTACCGGCGTTCTGTCCCAGGATAAAATGCTGGATAAACTGGCGACTGCAAAATTATTCGTCTCGGCTTCCGAATACGAGGCTTTCGGCCTGTCCACGGTGGAAGCGATGGCAACCGGCACCGTGCCGGTGGTAAATCACATACCAGCCTTCGCGGGGCTGGTGGACGACGCTGAAACCGGATACCTGACCGATTTCAGCGATCCGGGCCGAGCGGCCGCAGCGGTGCTCAAGGCACTGGAACTGCCCCCGGGGCAGCTTGAGAAAATGGGCGCGGCGGCCAGAAAGGCGTCATCCCGCTACGACTGGAGCGGGGTCGCGGAAGAAATTATCCATATATATGAAGAGGTGCTTGCCAACCATGGCAGCCGTTGAAAAACCTCTAAAAACCGGTGATCTCGAGGTGCTCGGCGTCCGGGTGGACCGGGTCGACGCGCAGCAGGCACTCAATTCGATCAACAGTTTTCTCGACACGCCGGGTTGTAAACAGGTGGTAACGCTGAACCCCGAATATGTCATGCAGGCCGACCGGGATCCGGTACTGAAAGGTCTGATTAACAAAAGCGAACTCGTGGTTGCCGACGGCATGGGCATCGTCTGGGCTTCCCGGCTGCTGGGAAAGCCCCTCAAGGGCCGGGTCACCGGAACCGGCCTCCTCCCCGAGATAGGCAGGCTCTGTGCCGCCCGCGAAACTGGTCTTTTCCTGCTGGGCGGGCAACCAGGCATAGCCGAATTGACCGCCATGAAACTCCGTGAACAAATAGAGGGTCTGGAAATAGCCGGTGTCAGCTGCAATGATCCTGGTAAGGCGACCGATACGCGGACGATTGAAATGATCAATGAATCCGGAGCCGGTGTCCTGGCGGTGGCCTACGGTTGCCCCAAGCAGGATTACTGGATCAACAGGACCCGGGAACGGCTCACCGGCGTCAGAGTGGCCATCGGCGTCGGCGGCGCCTTCGACTTCATTTCGGAGCAGACGCCGAGAGCGCCGAGGATTTTCCGGAGGGCCGGCCTGGAATGGCTCTTCCGGCTCTGGCTGGAACCGGCGCGGGCACGCCGTATGGTGGTTTTGCCGAAGTTCGGCTTGAGGGTGCTGGGGTCAAGGCTGAAAAAAAAATAGCGCAATCGGGGACGTACGTTTCCTATGTTTCCTAATTTTTTTCCCAACCTGATGTTTTCGCCAGGATGCAAATGCTTTTTCTGTCCAGCCCTTCTCACGCTGTCGTCCATGTTGTATACTACTCCGCATGCCACGGATGCCAAGAATCGATGAGCCCGGACTGATCTACCACGTAATTGCCAGGGGGATAGAGCGACGGCGCATATTCAATGATAGAGAGGACAGCCAGTTCTTCCTCAGCCGCGTGGGAAAGATCGTCTCGGATACGGATATGCAAGTCTGTACCTTTGCCCTGATGCCCAATCATTTCCATCTGCTCCTTCGCCGGTCGTCATACCCCGTCTCGTCCTTCATGCAGAGACTTCTGACCAGTTATGCGATGTACTTCAACCGGAAGAACCAGCGTACCGGACATCTGTTTCAGAACCGCTACCGGGCGATTCTCTGTAATGACGATCGCCATTTCCTGGAGCTAGTGCGCTACATACACCTGAACCCGCTCCGGGCGGGACTGGTGCGATCATTGGCTGAACTGGAACGGTATCCCTACTCCGGACACGGGTTCATAATGGGCAGGGTTCGGCGCGGCTGGTTCGATTCGAACCTGGTAAGGGCGTATTTTGGAATGTCAGATCCCGGGGCGACGAACGCATATCAGGCATTCATCGCTCAGGGACTGATGGCGGAAAGTGACTGCCGGCCAGACGAAAACCGCCTGCCAGGCTCGACGTTCTCTCACCTGGAACAGGGCGTTTGCCATGCCCCAGCGCCAAAACAAACTTCACTTCCGTCCGCGGAACATGCACGCCTGTTCGCGGACATCTGTACGTCGTGCTCAGTCACGGAGGCAGAGCTGCTCAGTCCGACGAGAAGACGTAACGTGGCGGCTGCAAGAGCTGTTCTGGCTTACAGGTTGTCGAAAGAGATCGGTCTCTCTGGTACCGAAATCGGGCGGCGGCTCCATGTCACGCGCTCGGCAGTATCGAAGATGATCAACAAGGGCAGCGAACTGCATCCGCGTGAGCTGCATTCATCCTCAAATTAGGAAACATAGGAAACGTACGTCCCCGATCGGGAGCCCGAGCTACTTCGGCAGGCGCATTCGGAAGGGGAGTGTCAGAGTCGGCCACGTTTGCGAAGCCATGCGGCGATACGGATGATTAGCATACCGGAAAACCCGCTGATGATCATTATCTCGCCGAGAACATGATGCCAGCCACCCAGATCCGCAAACGCAATCAACAGCATTGCGCCGCCGATCACGAGCGCTGCGAAAGTGATGGCACTGGCGAGCCGCTCGAGATTGTTGCTGACACGACTTGCCAGGCCCTCCAAAGCCGGAGCCTGGATTCGGCCCAGATCGCCTTCAGCGATATTTCGGAGGGCGCGACGCGTATCGCCCGGCGCATCACTTATCAAGCGCTCCAGTTCGAGCGCGAACTTGGTTGTCTTTTCCTTTATCCGTGAAGGCGAGAAGTGCTTCGCGGTCAGGCGCGAGATCTCCTCGCGAAACGATTCCAGGTAGTTATGCTGCGGGGCGAGTTCGCGACTGATCGATTCCAGAAGGACGAAGGCACGCGACAGCAGGATTATCTCAGCAGAATTGCGTACCCCGTTCCGGGTTCCGGCACGCAGCAGCAAATCGAATGTATTCCCGATTGAAACGTCTTCCAGGTCGCTTCGGTTGACTTCGTAGAGCGCTGCCTTTATGTCCACCAAGAGCCCCGCACGGTCGACCCCTTCGCTCACCAGTGCCATTTCGAGATAAGCCTCGGTGGCGGCCCGCCCATCGCCTTTGACGACCGACTGGAGCAAGTGTGCCAGCGATTCGCGCGTCGGCTCGTCAAGCTCGCCCGTATTCCCGAAATCGAGAAGGCTCAGCCGCCCGTCGGGCAGAACAAAGACATTGCCGGGATGCGGGTCGGCATGAAAGATCCCTTCTTCGAAGATCGTTTGCAGCATCAGCCTGACCAGGGTGTTGATCGTCCGCGGCATCGCTTCAGGGTGCAGCTTCCCGTAGACATCCACCCGTTCGCCGGCCGAGAATTCCAGGGTAAGCACGGTTCCGCTCGAACACGTCGTAACGACATCCGGAATCCAGAGGCCAGGGACGTCTGCCAGCGCGGCGCGAAAGAGCACGATAGAGCGCGCTTCGCGACGAAAATCGAGTTCCCGGTGCAGACTCTTGTCAAATTCACGCACCGCGGCAGGCAGGTCGAACGCGCGTAGCCGCGGGAAGAGCCTTTCTACCAGCGCTGCCAGGTAGG
>JAENWV010000150.1 GCA_016650015.1 Thermoleophilia bacterium
GCAGCCGGATCTTATCCTCATGGATGTGAACCTGCCCGTCTGCGACGGCATCGAGGCGACGCGGGCCATTTCGGAAAGGCTCGAGTCAGTCAAGATCGTGATGCTCACCGTCTCGAGCCTGGATGAGCACCTGTTCGAAGCAGTTAAGGCCGGCGCGATCGGTTATGTTACAAAAAATGTTTCCCCCGAGGCGCTGATGCGCAACATCCGCGGCGTCCGGGAAGGGGAGGCGCCGCTCTCGCGGGCGATGACCGCCAAGATCCTGGAAAGCTTTCGTGCCGAAAAAAAAGTCAAAGTCGTCAACCGGGAAAACTCCATTACCAGGCGGGAGGCCGAGATTTTGGAGCTTCTGGCCCAGGGCGCCCGGGACCGGGAGATCGCCGAGCAACTCGGCATCGCCGAGAACACCGTAAAAAAACACGTGCATAACATTCTCCGCAAACTGCACGTGAACAACCGGACTGCCGCCGCCGCTGCGGCCAACCTAAACCGGAAGAAAGCCTAGGATCGTCCTTCTGTCTCGGGCGCGGCCAACCTCAGGGATCCTCGCCAGAGTCATGCGTGGGTCGTCGCCACGTGGTTTACCCGTCGGTCGTACTGCTCGCCGAAGGTTTTCCAGCCATCGCCAGCAAAACCAGTCCGACCAGGCCGGAGACAGTGGATCCTGCCAGCACGCCTATTTTGGACACCGTCAGCTGTCCAGGATCCTCGAAGGCCAGCAGGGAGATGAAAAGCGACATGGTAAAACCGACACCGGCGAGACAGGCGACGCCATGCAGTTGCCGCCAGGAAACCGACGGTGGCAGAGACCCCAATCGCAGGCGCACGGCCAGCCAGGAAAATGAGACCACCCCGACCTGTTTGCCGAGAAACAGCCCCAGAACGATACCCAGCCCGATTGGATCGCCGAGGGATTGCAGGGGGTTTTTTTCAAGATGGATACCGGCGTTCGCCAAGGCGAAAAGAGGCACGATCAAATATGCGGCCCATGGCTGCAGCACACGCTCCAGTTGCTCCAGGGGTGGCTCCCGATCGTCTTTTGATCCGGATGGGACAACCAGCGCCAGCAGCACGCCGGCGATGGTCGCGTGCACCCCGGATTTCAGAAAGGCCAGCCAGATACCCAGACCCACCACCAGGTACACGGAGATCGTGCGCACTCCCAGCCGATTCAACAACAGCAGCAGGACGAACAATATGAGGCCCGCACCCAGAGCCGCCCACGAGATGGACCCGGTGTAAAAAAAGGCAATGATGACAACGGCGCCAATATCATCGATTATCGCCAGGGCGGTTAAAAAAACCTTGAGGCCGAGAGGTATTCTTTTCCCCAGCAGGGCGAGAACGCCAATGGCCAGCGCGATATCCGTGGCCATGGGGATACCCCAGCCACGCGCTCCGGCTCCACCGGCATTGAGCGCGAAGAAAATGGTCGCGGGCACGAGCATGCCCCCAACGGCGGCGATTGCCGGCAGCATCGCCTGTTTTCGGGAGGAGAGTTCGCCATCCAGCAGTTCCCGCTTGATCTCCAGCCCAACGATAAGGAAGAAGATCGCCATCAGCCCCTCGTTGATCCACAGATGCAGGGATTCTTGCGGCAGCAGGCTTACTAAGCCCAGTGGCATTTCGGTCTTCCAGAGGGATTCATAAGCATCGGGCCAGAGATTCGCCCAGGCCAGCGCGATGGCGACAGCGGCGAACAGGACGATCCCGCTCGATGCCTCAGTCTGAAAAAAACGCCGGAAGGGGCGCCAGATAATCTTGTACGGTGTAATCGTCGTCCTCTCTGATAATTTAGCATATGGTATCAGAGCATAAACTGCTTCGCCTGGGGCGGCCTGTTTATTGAGAATGATTAATATTCCTCATAATGAGGAAAATAATATATACAGCCAGGGAAGGAGAGAAGATGAAAAAGATTCTGGTTCCCGTTGACGGCAGTCCGTCATCGAAAAAGGCGGCCGACGCCGCCGTGGATCTGGCCGCCATGACTGGTGATGTCATTGTCGCCCTGAGGGTCATCGATGTGGAGAATTACACCGGCCAGTGGGAGTTCATGCGTGACAAGGTCGAGGAGGAACTCAATCGCGACGCCAACGCCATTCTTGATGATGTCGAGGAGCGCGGCGCCAAAAAGAATATCAAGGTGGAGAAGGTAATCAGGTACGGGGACGCTTCTTTTGAGATCATCGCCTACGCCAAGGAGAACAGGGCCAGCGTCAGCTCGATCATGATGGGCTCCGCGGGCCGTCGCGGCATCGCTCGTTCCTTCGTGGGCAGCACCGCCTCGCGTGTAGTCCGGCAGGTCGGCGCCGAGGTGCCTTGTCCCGTCACTATCGTTCCCGCTTAGCGGCCGCTAATTCGTGGCGTGGCCGGCCAGCCGGCGCTCGTCGTCCAACAGCTCCAGGAAAGATTCGACCACGTCGGGATCCCACTGCTTGCCGGCTTCGCGCCGGAGGGTACCTGTGACCTGCCTTTGTGACATGGGCGGCCGGTATGGGCGTGGCGAGGTCATGGCGTCGTAGGCGTCGGCGACGGCTATGATCCGCGCCTCGATGGGTATCTCCTCGCCGGACAGCCGGTCGGGGTAACCATCTCCGTCGAAACGCTCCTGGTGATGGCGTATGACGGTAAGGAGCAGGTTGGCCGAGCGCAGTGGCTTGCAGATCTTTTCGCCGATGGCCGGGTGATCCTGGACGGCGATGCGTTCAGTGTCCGTGAGTGGCCCCGGTTTCTGCAGGACGGTCTCACTGACACCGATTTTGCCGATGTCGTGGAGGATGCCGGCGTTTCGTATCACATCCACCTGTTCATCCAGGAGCCCCATCCTCTCGGCGATGCGGGCTCCGTATTCAGCCACCCTTTCCGAATGCCCCCGCGTGTAGGGATCGTTGGCCTCGATGGCGAGCGCCAGCGTATAGATCACATCCCGGGCGCTTTCCAGGTCCTCATTCAGATGCTTGGTTCTGAGCAGGGACTTCACCCGAAGCAATAACTCCAGCTTTTCCACGGGCTTGGAGAGAAATTCGTCAGCTCCCGCCTCGAAACCCTTGACCTTGTCATCGATCTCGGTAAGCGCCGTCAACATCATCACCGGGATGCGGCTGGTGTCGTGGCAATCCTTGATTTTTTCACAGACCTGATAGCCGTTCAGGCCGGGCATCATCACATCGAGAATGATGAGATCCGGCCGCTCGTCCTCTTCCAGCTTCGCCAGGGCTTCGAGACCATCATAGGCGCCGATGACTGCATAACCGGCGGCGGTCAGGTAGGCTTCGAGCAGCTGCATGTTCTGGGGGCTATCGTCGACGATCAGGATCGTGTCCGTCTGGTTGTTGCTTTTTGTCACTGTTCCTCTTTCTTTTCCGCTGACTTGCCCAGAAAACCGGCGATAACGCCGGCGAATTCCCGTGTGTTGATCGGCTTCGGTAGATAGCCGCTGCAGCCCGCCTCACGGGCCTTTTCCTCGTCGCCGAGCATGGCGTGAGCGGTCAGGGCGACCACGATAATATGCTTTGTGCTCTCGCCCTGCTTTAGCAGGCGTGTCGCTTCGAGGCCGTCCATTTCCGGCAACTGTAAATCCATGAGGATCAGGTCCGGCTGCTCCCGCTGGGCAACTTCCAGAGCTTCGCGACCGCCTTTGGCTGGTACGACCCGATATCCATGAGTCTCGAGGAGGTCGTTGGCCAGCTCGAGGTTCATCTGATTGTCTTCCACGACCAGTATCTATTCCCCACTCATGGGCGATCCAAACTGGCAGGCACCGGATGTTCCCATCGATTTCCCTGCATACGATTAATCATTCGGTCCGTTTTTCTGGCACGATGAGTACAGCGAGCGGCTCTCCAGCCGGCAAAGCAGTTCTTTCTTCTCGATCGGTTTCACGAAAAAGTCGAAAGCGCCCAGCTCCTTGGCTCTCCGGCTGCGTTCCAGGATGGAGATTATTATTACCGGGATATCTTTCGTCTCCGGGTCGGCTTTTAGTTCCTGCAGCACCTGCCAGCCGTCCACTTTGGGCAATAGAATGTCCAGGGTGATGACATAAGGGTTAAGTTCCTTCGCCAGCCTGAGCGCCTGCTCGCCGTCGAAGGCGCGGGCTACGCGGTAACTGGCTTCGCCCAGC
>JAENWV010000073.1 GCA_016650015.1 Thermoleophilia bacterium
CGTCCGCGAGCCGGGCGGCACTCCCCTCGGCGAGCAGATCCGCGAAATTCTTCTTGGCCCCGAACACACCACCATGGACGCCTGGACCGAAGCCCTCCTCTATGCCGCCGCCCGCGTGCAACTGGTCAAGGAAGTCATCAAGCCGGCGCTGATGCAGGGCAAGATCGTTCTCTCCGACCGCTATATAGATTCTTCGCTTGTTTATCAGGGAATGGCGCGCAATCTGGGCGTCGACCGCATCCTGGATCTCAACCTTGGCGCCACCGGCGGGTTGATGCCGGATCTCACTTTTGTTTTTCATCTCGACGTGGCTGCGTCGCGCGAGCGCCTTGCCGGTCGCGGGATTGCCGAGGACCGCATCGAGGGCGAGCCGCTCGACTTCCATCAGAAGGTTGAGGATGGTTACCGGAAACTGGAGGAGATGTATCCGGGGCGGATCGTGGGGATTGATGGAGGCAGGAGCGTGGAAGAGGTTCAGGGTGATGTGGCAGCTGCGTGCAAAGAGCAGATAGGGTTGGAAGTGTGAGGGAAGCCTTGTCACGGAATTCAATTAATTCTGTAATCTCTGATGATTTCACAATAAATAAAAAAACTAAGCGCCTTATAGGAGCGCTTTTTTTCTTGCTTCTAGTGTTGGGGGCCTGGCTCTTCTATTCCACTAATTTCGATAAATTGCCACCCAAAACCCCTATAAAAATTGCCAGATACACTAGTGGCCTGAATATTCCAGACGAGGTTGAAATTGTCTTTTTTGAAAGGAACGAACAAACTTTTGGTGGAGATTATTCTGATAAAATCCTGATTCAGCTGACTGAGGAGCAGACAAAAAAAATTAAACAAGAGTGGAATGAAAAGGATACGGAAACGAGTCTCTTGCGCGAGTTCTGTCCTTCAGTGTAGGTGAATCAGGTGTAATTGCCGAAAACACACACCCTTCCGACGAGGGCTTATATAGAAGAATTGATAGCAATTCGTACGAAGCCACCATCATTCTCAATACCACTCGCAAACAATTAATTATCTCTGATTCATCAGATTAGGCGTCTCCGATTCCCATCCACCCCTCCCATATGACAAAATCATCCTATGTCCACTCCACCACCAATTCTGCGCGACCTCATCGGCCAGGAGCATGTCTCCCGGTTTCTTGCCGCAGCCATAAACCAGGGCGAGTCCAGCCACGCCTACCTGTTTCATGGGCCCAAAGGGGTGGGCAAGTATGATGCCGCGCTGAAGTTCGCCGCGGCGCTCTGCTGCGAGAACGACGGCTGTGGCGTGTGTCCTTCCTGTGAGAAGGCCGCCCGGGGGGTTCATCCCGACGTGGAGACGATTGCACCGGTGGGCGCTTTCATCACCGTCGATCAGGTGCGGGAGATCAACCGCAACCTCAATCTGCGGCCACACGAGAGCCAGGCGCGGGTTTTCATCATCCGGGGCGCCGGCAGGTTCAACGCCGAAAGCGCCAACGCCTTTCTTAAATCTTTGGAGGAGCCGCCATCGTTTGTTTACTTTCTGTTGCTCGCCGACCGTCTCGACAATATCCTGCCGACCATCGTTTCCCGCTGTCAGACGGTGCGCTTCAGTCCGGTTCCGGCGGCGGAGATCGAGTCTTATCTTCTGGAACACTACAAGACCAGCCCGGTGGTGGTGCAGGCCTATGCCCGCGCCAGCCGTGGCAACCTGGTAATGGCCAAGGCGCTTTGCGGTGAACCGGGCCTGGCGGAGCGCCGCCAGCGTTATCTGCAGATCGGCGAGAACCTTGGCCGCGGCGCCTGGGAAGGCGGCGCCAGCCAGATGGCGGCCGAAATCATGTCGGCTGCGGCTGAGGCAGGCGAAGTTGCAGAACAGGAAGAGGACGAAACCGTGCCGGAGGGTTTTCAGGTGGCGCCGAAGAAGCGCCGCGAGCAGGACGCCCATCGCCGCGCCGGGCAGGCCCAGCGGCGCGAACTCCACTTCGCCTTGGACATCCTCGAGACCTGGTTCCGCGACATGATGGCCATGGCGACCGGCGCCGGTGACACCATTCTCAACCGGGATTATGAACTGGAGCTGGAAAATCAGGCGCTGGAGTCGAAGCTCGATAATTACCGGCAGGCCCTCGAGGTCATCGAGGCCAGCCGTTCCAAACTGAGCTATAATGTGGAACTGGAGCTTGCTTTGCAGGCCATGTTCTATAAATTGCAGGAGGTTTTGTAAGTGCCGGAAGTGGTTGAAGTCGCATTCAGGAATGGCTGCAAAGTCTATTCCTTTGACCCCGCCGGCCTGGAAATCAGCGTCGGTGACCAGGTCATCGTCCGGACCAGCCGCGGTATCGAGATAGGCAAAATAGTTGTCGCCAATCACGAGGTGCCCCAGGAGGAGATCGTGGGCACCCTTGAGAAAGTCGTGCGCAAGGCCACGGAAAGCGATTTAACCGCGGTCGAACGCAATGAAAAGCTGGCGGTACGCGTTTCCCAGGTTTGCGAGGAAAAAATCGAGGAATATGGCATCGCCATGCGCCTGATCAATACCGAAGTCGTTTTCGACGGCGGCAAGATCATCATCTCCTTCTTTGCCGAAGAGCGGGTGGATTTTCGCAAGCTGGTCGAGGATCTGGCCAAGAAGTTTCGCACCCGCATCGAGTTTCGCCAGGTAGGAGTCCGCGATGAAGCCCGGCTGATCGGCGGTTATGGCCCCTGTGGCCGGCGGATGTGCTGCACGATGTTCGCCGGTGACCAGCAGCCGGTCTCGATCAAGATGGCCAAGGAGCAGAACCTGCCGCTGAACCCGATGAAGATCTCGGGCATCTGTGGCCGGCTGATGTGTTGCCTGAAATACGAGCAGGAAGCCTACAAGGATTTCAAATGCCGGGCGCCGGGCAAGGGCTGCATTGTCCAGACCGATCAGGGTGAAGGCAGGGTAGTGGATTACCTGGTGCCCAAGGAGAAGGTGCTGGTGAACCTGGGCGAGGCCGGCCAGACAGAGGCTTCACTGGAAGAGATCAAGGCCGCTGGTGAACGCGAGAAAGAGAACCCGCGGCCACGCGACGAGGAGCAAAAACCGCGGCCAGTCGAGCAGGGGCGCGGTGGCATGAAGGCGGACCAGGCGCCGCGAGGGAAAAGGCCGGAAAAACCCGGCGAGAAAGTTGCCGGCAAATCTGGCGAGAAGACCGCTGCCAAACCCGGCGAGAAGTCCGACGATAAACCTGCCAGGCGACCTGGCGGACGGGGCGGTGGCCGGGGCGGGCGCCGCAGAAGGCGCTAGCGTGGACCAGCGTCCGATCGGCATGTTCGACTCCGGAGTCGGCGGGCTTACCGTCCTGCACGAGTGCCTGGTCTCCCATCCCAATGAAGATTTTATTTATCTGGGCGACACCGGGCGTTTTCCCTATGGGCCAAGGCGGGTCGAGGAGATCAGCAGCTTTGCCTGGCAGATTGCCTCTCACCTTTTGTCTCTCGATGTGAAGCTGCTGGTGGTAGCCTGTAACCCGGCTACGGCAGCGGCGCTGCCCTGGCTGCAGGAGCAGCTGGAGGCGTCGATCATCGGCGCCGTGCATCCCGAGGCTGAGGCGGCGGTACAGACCACCCGCAACCGTCGGATAGGAATACTGGCCACCGAGGCCACCGTGGCCAGCGGTAGCTACGCGCGGGCACTGCTCAACCTGGATGCCGGCCTGGAAATTTTTCCCCAGGCCTGTCCGCAACTGGCCTCGATGATTCAGAGTGGCGACGTTTCCTCGCCCGAGATGGTGGAAGCGGTCAAGAGTTATGCGGCGCCGCTGAAGGAAGCTGGGGTGGATACGGTTATCCTGGGCTGCACCCATTATCCGCTGGTGACGCCAATGCTGCAGCGGGTCTTCGGCCGGGAGGTAACTCTGGTAAACTCCGCCAGGGAGATCGCCCGCGAGGTGGGTGAGGTGTTGGAGCGCAAGGGAATCGGCAACGATCCGGCGCGGGAAGGCAATTATTCCTTCCTTTGCACCGGCCAAGCCGAAAGTTTTGTTGAAGTGGGCGCCCGCTTTTTACAGATGCCCTTCGAAAACGTAAAAACCGTGGAAATTTCTGAACTGGAAAAAATTGTTGTTGCCTGAAAGCCGGAGTGTAAGGATGAGGATGGCATGAGCAGCAAATACGGAGAGGTAACGATGAGGCCGGCATGAGCGGCAAACAGACGGAAAGGATTGGCAGGATTTGAACTTAAAGACAATTACCCGCGGTGCGGTTATCGCGGCCATGTATGTAGTGCTGACCGTTACCCCGGGCCTCAACGCCGTCAGCTTCAGTGGTCTGCAGTTCCGCATCTCGGAGATGCTGATGCCGCTGGCGGCTTTCGATATAGCGGCGGTGCCCGGGCTCTGGATCGGCTGCATGATCGCCAACTATCTGGGCAGTCCTTTTGGCTGGCTGGATGTTACTCTGGGCGCCAGCCTGACGCTGGTCTCAGCCCTGGTCATCCATGCTGTCGGTTCGCGCTGGACCGGACTCGCTGCCCTCTCGGCGCCGGTGCTGTTCAACGCCCTCGGGGTCGCGTTCATAATTTCCATGGCCAGCTCCGCCGAGGACAACGTTCTCTTCTGGCCGACCGCCTTCACCGTAGGTCTGGGTGAGCTGGGCGTCATGGTGGTTCTGGCTGCGCCACTCTTCGTCATGCTGAAGAAGAATCCCGCGATCATCGGGTTGGAGCAGAGGCTATAATGGCCTTCGAACGACCAGACGGCCGCAGTCCGGCGCAGATCAGGCCGATGAAGCTGACGCCCGGTTTTCTTGAATACGCCGACGGTTCGGTGCTTATCGAGGCGGGCAAGACCAAGGTCATCTGCGCCGCCAAAATCCAGGACGGTGTGCCCAACTGGATGCGCGGCCGGGGCAACGGCTGGGTTACCGCCGAGTACAGCCTGTTACCGTCATCGACACCGGACCGCACCACCCGCGAGGCGGTCAGGGGCAAGCAGGGCGGCCGCACCCTGGAGATCCAGCGGCTGGTGGGACGAAGCCTGCGGAGCATAGTCGACATGCGGGCGCTCGGCGAGCGCACCATCTGGCTCGACTGTGACGTCATCCAGGCGGATGGCGGCACTCGTTGCGCCTCGGTCTCCGGCGCCTACGTGGCGCTCTACCTGGCCCTGGCCCGGCTGGTGGACGAGGATTACATGGCCGAGATACCGCTCAAGGAGTCGCTGGCCGCGGTCAGCGTCGGCGTCTGGGAAGGTGAGCCGATCCTCGATCTGGATTATGCCGAGGACAGCACCGCCGACGTGGACATGAATGTGGTGATGACCGGCTCGGGTGGCATCGTCGAGTTGCAGGCGACGGCGGAGAAGAACACTTTTTCGCGGGAAACGCTGGATCGACTAATCGACCTCGCCAGCTCCGGCATCGAAGACATCATGGCCGAGCAGCTCAAGGTCACCGCGCTCAGGAAATAATCGCCGGTCGCGCCATAGGAGCGCACCGTTCCGAATGACGATCTGTTTGCGTGGGTAAGCGGTCGCAACGGTGCGGGAGCCAAACTCGACAACGAAAATTTTCGAAAAATGACTTCCCAGGGAAAAACCACAATCATCGTCGCTACCTCGAATCCCAACAAGGCGTATGAATTCGCTTCCCTTCTGCCCGGCGTGAAGGTGCTGCCGATGCCGGAGGGGATCGTTCTGCCGGAGGAAACCGGCACTACCTTTGAAGAGAATGCCAGGGTCAAGGCCCGGTATGTGCGTGATCAGCTGCTCGAACGCGCTGGAAGCCGAATGCCGGTAACTGGGGCACCCGGGAACGACGCCGACAAGCTGTCGGGCATCATTCCATCCGAGACCGGCGGCGAGGTCTGGGTTATGGCCGACGATTCCGGCATCGAAGTCGACGCCCTTAGTGGCGCCCCGGGCATCTACTCGGCTCGTTACGCCGGCGAGGACGCAACTGACATCGGCAACGTGGATAAACTGCTGGCAGAGCTCAAGGGCCGGGACGATCGCGGCGCCCGCTTCGTCTGCGTGCTCGTCTGTGTTTCGGCGACGGACGAGGAGCTGGTAGCCTACGGCTATTTCGAGGGAACGATCGCCGGGGCGCCCAGAGGCAGGACCGGTTTTGGTTACGACCCCGTTTTTATCCCCCTGAAAAAAAAGTTAACGGTAGCCGAGATTTCTGCCGATGAGAAAAATCGCATCAGTCATCGTGCCCGGGCAGCCCACAACCTGCTAACCAAGCTTCGGGGAGGCTAACTCAGAAGCAAGGGCTTTCCAAAAAAGGGGGGGTGGAAACTTTCAGGGATAGCGGAGCGCCCAAAAAGTTTCAACACCCTTAATGCAGTGTGTGGGCTCCCGGACCGGACAAACCCCGGTTTTACCAATTCTCCCAGCGGGTATCTATCCTCCATGAAGTGGTCTTTCAAAGTCGGGCGTATCTTCGGCATCGAGCTTCGCGTCCATATCACCTTCTTCCTGATCGTTCTGTATGCCGCCTACATCTGGGGCGTCGGCTATGAGCAGGGCTGGCCGGGCGCCATCTACGGGGGCTTCCTGATCTCGATGCTGTTCATCTGCGTGGTCATACACGAACTCAGCCACTCACGCATGGCGCAGCACTACGGCGCTGATGTGGCCAGCATCACCTTGCTGCCGATCGGCGGCGTCTCACTCTTGAAGAACATGCCCGAGGAACCGAAGAAGGAGCTCTGGGTTTCCCTGGTCGGCCCCTTCAGCAACATTGTCATCGGAGCCATCCTGGGAATCGTCTTGATCCTGCTTCCCGGCAAGGTCGCAGCGACTAGTACCGAACAGTTCACCGACATCATGATTGGCATCAGCCTGCAGGGTTTTGTCACCTATATGCTGATCATCAATCTGCTGCTGGCAGTTTTCAACATGCTGCCGGCCTTTCCGCTTGATGGCGGCCGGGTCCTGCGCAGCATCCTGGCTCAACGGATTTCATATGTCAAAGCAACCCGCGCCGCGGTAATCACCGGGCAGCTATTCGCTTTTGCGCTGGGCATTGCCGGGTTTTTGCTGGGTGCCTGGCTCTGGCTGATCATCGCCGTTTTCATCTATATGGGAGCGGAGCAGGAGGGCACCGGCGCTGAGGTAAAAACCGTGCTCTCCAAACTCACGGTGGGGCAGGCGGTCGAGGCTGGAGCCAAAGTGCTTTCGCCCGAACAAACGCTGGGTGATGTGGTCACTATTGTGCTCCACTCTTTCCAGGAGGATTTCCCGGTGCTGGAAGGCGGCAATATCGTCGGCGTGCTCACACGGGCGAACCTGATCGGAGGGTTGCACAAGGCCGGCCCTGACGCCGCGGTTTCCCAGGTTATGGAGAAGGAGTTTCCGCTGGTCGAAGCCAGTGCGCTGTTTTCCGAGGTGTACGAGAAGATGAATTCCAGTGGCATCAAGGCGGTGCCGGTAGTTGAGGGTAATCAGCTGGTGGGCATGGTGACGCTGGAGCATTTAAGTGAAGTCTTCATGCTGCTAAGTTCGACCGACAAGACGGTCCTGCCGCGCCAGCAATAATAGCTTTGCAGACTTCGCAGGTCCCGTTCGTATATCTGCCTCCACTGATTCCAGCAACCAGCTTCTACTATTTAAATTTCCTGTTTCCGGGAATTAAGTAGCGACAATTACAGTGTTGAATTATTAGTCCGAATCCATTAATATGATATTTCATACTTATTAC
>JAENWV010000199.1 GCA_016650015.1 Thermoleophilia bacterium
GAACAGCCTGCCATCAGGGCAGGCTTCACGCGAGCCGCCCGATGATTAGAGGTTAAAATCTCCGTATTTTCTGAAGTGCTCTACCAGTCCACCATCGTTGAGGATCTTTACCATGACATCAGGCAGGGGCGCAAAGGTCAGCATCTGGTCCCTGGTCACGTTTCTGACGGTACCGGCAGCCAGATCGATCTCCAGCTCATCTCCCTGTTCGATGCCCGAAGTGTCTATCTCCAGCACCGGCAGCCCGACATTGATGGAGTTGCGAAAAAAGATGCGGGCGAACGACTGGGCCAGCACCGCCTTGACTCCGGCCAGCTTGATGATCCGCGGCGCGTGCTCGCGGCTGGAACCCAGACCGAAATTCCGGCCCGCCACGACAAAGTCGCCGGGGCTCATCTTGGAGGCGAATTCAGTGTTGGCGTCCTCGAGCACGTGCTTGGCCAGCTCCGGCAGGTTTGTTCTCAGATGAAAATACCTTCCGGGGGCGATGTGGTCGGTTGATATGCTGTCCCCGAATTTCCAGGCTTTACCTCGCAATATCATCGAAGATACTCCCTCGGGTCGGCGATCTCCCCAGCGATGGCAGTTGCTGCCGCGGTTGCCGGAGATCCAAGGTAGATGAACGCCTCGGCATTTCCCATTCTACCCTGAAAATTTCGGTTTTGGGTGGCAAGACAGACCTCGCCATCACCCAGAATGCCACCATGGACTCCCACGCAGGCGCCACAACCAGGCCCGGTGACCAGGGCGCCGGCTTCCGCGAAAACCTCCAGCAGGCCCTCAGATGCAGCCTGGATATATACCGAGCGTGATGCCGGGGTCACAATCAGTCGCGTGTCCTTGTTTCGCCGCCTGCCCCGCAAAATATCCGCTGCGATCCGCAAATCCTCGATGCGCCCGTTTGTGCAGGTGCCGATGAAAACCTGGTCTACTTTGGTACCGGCGGCCTCGCCGATAGTCTTCGTATTATCAACAGTATGTGGAGCTGATATGGTCGGCTCCAGGGTACCGGCGTCGATTTCCACGGTCCGGGCGTATTCAGCGCCCTCGTCTGCCTTCAGTTCCTGGAAGCATTCTTCACGCCCCTGTTCCAGCAGCCAGCCGCGGGTCTTCTCATCAGAGGCAAACAGACCCGTCTTGGCGCCGGCTTCGACTGCCATGTTGGCAAGTGTGAACCGTTCAGACATGGTCATGGCTTCAGCGCCGGGTCCGGAAAACTCCAGAGCCATGTAGGTGGCGCCGTCGGCGCTGATATCGCCGATCAAACTCAGGATTAGATCTTTCGCGTAAACGCCCCGGTTGAACTTCCCGGTTATCTCCACACGCAACGTTTCCGGCACCTTGAGCCAGGTCTTGCCGGTGGCGATACCGATACCCACATCCGTTGAACCCATGCCAGTGGAAAAAGCCGCCAGGGCGCCGGAGGTGCAGGTATGCGAATCGGCTCCGATAAGGATATCTCCGGGCGAAGCATAGCTTTCCACCAGACGCTGGTGGCAGACACCTTCATTGATTTCGGAGAGCACCGCACCGGTTTTGGCGGCAAAGCCACGCAGCGACATGTGAGCGTTAGAAAGTTCCTTGCGCGGGCTTGGAGCGGCGTGATCGATAAAGAGTATCGTCTTCTCGGGGTTTTCTGCCCGGACCAGGCCCAGATCTTCCAGTTGCTGAAGCGCCAGCGGCCCCGTTCCGTCCTGTAGCGCTGTCACATCGACGCCGGTAATCACTATTTCGCCGGGCTTCACCGACCGGCCCAGATGGGCGCCGATGATCTTTTCGGAAAGCGTACTAGCCACTGTTTGCCCCGGAGGACTCCTTGTGAGCCTGGTAATCCTTATAGATATAGATGAGTTCTTTCTCGAAGAGGCCACGCTTTAACTCAACGGCCATCTTCCGGGAAAGTCGCAATATCTCCGTGCAATCATCGTCGCCCAGCTCGATGCCGAATTCCTCAAACTTCCTCTTGATGGAACGCGTGCCGGAATGCTTGCCGACGACCAGCTGGCGTTCGAGGCCCACCTCTTCCGGCGTAAACACCTCGTAATTGAGCGGGTTCTTGATAACGCCGTCGGCGTGGATCCCTGACTCGTGGGCGAAGACGTTGGCGCCGACGATCGGCTTCCAGACCGGTATGGCCCGGGACGATGCATTGGCTACATACTCCGACAGTTCCCGGAAGCGCTCAGTTTTGAGCCCGAGGTCGACCTTGGAAATGTACTTGAGCGCCATCACTACCTCCTCGAGAGCCGCGTTTCCCGCCCTCTCCCCCAGGCCGTTGACGGTCGTATTTACATAATGGGCGCCAGCCTTGATGCCGGCGATTGCATTGGCGGTTGCCATGCCGAAATCATTATGAGTGTGCATCTCGATCTCAATCTCCGCGTTTTTGCGCAGAAATGAGACCACGTTAAAAGTGTCGAAGGGGTCGAGGATGCCGACTGTGTCGCAGAATCGCACGCGGTCCGCGCCGTACTCTTTGGCGGAGCGGGCAAAACGCACCAGGAAATCCAGATCCGCGCGCGAGGCGTCCTCGGCGTTCACTGACACGTAGAGGTCGTGTTTCTTGGCGAAGGCCACCGCTTTTTTTATGCTTTCCAGTACCCAGGTGCGTGACTTCTTCAGCTTGTGCTCGATATGGATGTCGGAGGCCGACATGGAGATGGCAACCGCATTGACGCCGCAGTCGATCGAGTGCTGGATATCATCGATAACCGCCCGGTTCCAGGCGAGGATGCTGGCGTTCAGATTAAGGCCGGCGATGTGCTTGATGGTCTCTTTCTCATCGCCGAGCATGGCGGGTATGCCAACTTCGATC
>JAENWV010000141.1 GCA_016650015.1 Thermoleophilia bacterium
CAGTTATCCAGTGCCAGCCGGGCTTGTGAGCCAGGATCAGTCAGGTCGCCAACATCGTTGACGGATATTTCCTGTAGCGAAAAGGAAGCCAGTACCGGCCCGCTGTGGGTATCCGCTTCAATAGAACCGGCGGGCGGCAGGTTGACCACCGATTTTCCATGCCAGGCTGATTTTAGGGCAAATTCCACTCTCACCGGACCGACTGTTACATCGGTTGGCGATGCCAGGATAAGCGAATAATAGGCGGCAATAATTGTGGCCGCAATCGTGGCAGCCGCAAACAGCACGCGAATGATCCGTGCGGCATGGATGCGTCTCGCGCTTAATTCGGAAAAGGTCGGGGTCATGTTTCTAGTTTATCAAAGGCAAAATAAAAGAGAGCCGCCGAAGCAGCTCTCAGTAAAACTCATTTTCAGATTAGACTCGGGATTAAACCCTGGCCTTCCGTGTCAGGAAGTAACCGGCCCCAATCAGGCCCGCGCCAGCCACGCCAAAAAGGATGACCTCGGCGCCTGTACCCGGAGTACCGCTGCCCGAGCTGCTGCTTCCGCCTGTGGAAACTCCACCGACGTCGCCGCCATAACCCTGCCCAAAAGCGTTGCTTGAGACATTCAGCGCCATCACCATCATGGTTGCAGCTACGACACCGATCAAAAGCAACATAACTATACGCTTCTTACTCACCGCCCACCTCCCTTCAGAATTTCCGATTGCCGGGGTGATTTCTCGTATCGTTGAACTTGACGAACACCCCCATCCAGCTCTCGCCGGATGTAATTGATTTTATAGGATTGTATTTAACATTTCAACTACAGAATTCATATTCCTCTATTCGCTGTTTTCGTCATCCTCTTTCAAAGGTACCACCTGGTAGACAAGGTATTCTTCAACATAGCCCGCTGATAACGATAGCGGCAGGATTCCCCAGAAATGACCGTAGAAACCCGCATTCGCATTAAAACTGACGGTTCTAATCGGCAGAGGCCCACCATATTCGACTTTTTCGATCAATTCGACGCGATTCTTCATCTCCTCGCCAAACGGCCGTGGATCCGCCAGCGGTGACTGGATTACAAGATCTCCTTCAGGAATAACCGTATCCTTTGGCAGCTCCTCGAATCCCTGCTGCTCGAGATAATAACGAAAACCAAATTCACCAACAAACCATAACTTATGGCCTTCTGACTCAGCCTGGAGGCCAAGGCGGGTACCCTCATTTTCGGCAAAAGCCTGATTGGCGGAGGCGAGCTGGTAATCCGCTCCGGCCGCCAGCAACCCGAAGCCCGTGGTAGCCAATATGGCCGCCAGCATGATGTTCCGGACTGTATCCGCCTGACTGAAGCGATCCTCCAGCAGGCGTGTAAACAGCAATATCATCGGTGGAAAGGCTGGCAGCAGATACCTGACCGATGCATATGGCAAAAGCAGCACAAGATAGAACAAAACTCCCGACAGCCAGAGCAGTAACAGCAAGTCGGCAGACTGTTTTTCCAGGCCGCCGCCACGAAGCCTCTGCCAGCCGTCAGTAAATATCCGGTAAAGAAACAAGATGCCCAGCGGGATAAACAGCAGGGACAAAAAAGCCGCCGCCAGACTGGAACGCCCGGTCCTGTATTGAATGAACTGCGACACCCAAAAGGGAATAATAAAGGCGAGGTAGACGGTGAAATCCCAGCGGTTGATTACCAGCAGCCGCATCAGAATAATGAAAAAGATGAACGCCCCGCCGATTGCCGCTAACACGCTGGAACCCTTCTGGACTATCGAATACCAGGCCATCGGCTCGCCAACTCCATAGGAAAAACGGGGAACCATCCCCAGGATGCTGTAATGCCATACCGTATAGCTGGCAAAGGAGCTTAACGGCAGAACAAAGGGCAGTATGGTAAGAACTGATAGCCGGCGACGGACCAGAGCATAAGCGAACAGCAAAGGAATGACACTGAGCACTTGATAAGAAATGAACACACCAGCGGTGATCGCGATTCCGCAACAGACCATCAACCAAAGGCTCTTTCGATCAAGGCCGTAGACATAAAGCGTCACCGCCGCCAGCCAGAGAGATAGTCCGGGCATGTCGGTCATGATTCCGTGGGACATCACCATAGCCCCGGGGGTGGCGATGAACAGTAATGCCACCAGTAGCGCCTTGCTGGTATATTTCCTGGCCAGATAATACATTGACACGGCGGCCATCAGGGGAAATATCAGGAAAGCCAGGTGCATAACTGTTTCCGATTCACCGGCAACCTTGATCAACAAGGCGACGTAAGAAGGGATCAGCGGTGGATGGGTGTCGAGAAAATATTCGTTTTGCTGACCGAAAAATGTGTAATCGCTGAGCACTGTTTCCAGTGGCTCGGACTGGCGGGCGCGAGCGAGTTCGATAAAGTTGACGTCATCCATGTGGAATGGCCGGCCAATGAACGGGACCGTCAACAGCAGGGTAAAAGCTATGACTACCATGATTTCTTTTCCCACCGGCAGATTTCTTAGCGAATTCCGCCAGGCATTCGTTCTCTCTCCCGCGGCCATTTCAGGCGTCACCCGCCTTCGGCTCTTCGGTGTCCCAGAAAAGTTCATTTTTGGATATCTCATCAAGCTTGCCGGTGCCCAGGGTAAACGGCAACGGTCCCATCAGGTTTCCGTAGAAACCGGCGCCGGACCAGGGGTTCATGCTTCTCACCGGGAAGCTGTCCTCGACATCCAGCTGTGAAAGCCGCCGGTAGTGCCCCTCCGGTAATGGCGCTACCACTCCCCGGCCGTTTACCTCGGAGTAGAAGACCACATCTCCCGGACTGGCGACCGAGTTTGCTCCCAGATACTCAAAACCTTCCCTTTCCATGTAATAACGGAAACCGAATTCACCCAGCGACCAGACCTTAACCTGGCTGCCTTTGTACTCCTGGCCTGCCTGGGCCGCGAAATCCCGGTAATTTCCGGCCAGTCGATAGTCTGCTATGGAGGCGGAAAGCCCCCCCAATAAAGTCAGCGCGATAGTGACTGTGATCAGCGAGCTTGTTAAACGGGGATGCGTTGGCCAAAGACCGTCAGCCTCGCGAACAAATAACAGTACCACCGGCGCAAAAAGCGGTAGAAGATGTCTCACCGCTACGTATGGCATGCTCGTGGTGCCGGCGTAGATCGCCGCCACGCCAAGAAACCAGAAAAGCAGAAATATCGTATCGGTCGAGGCCCTCCTCTTCCTCCTGATGATCTCCCAGGCCTCAGTCGCGGATCCGAACAATAACCCGTAAATTATGCAATAACCGGCTACCGCGAGAACCGCTACCTGCAGGCCCTGCACCAGCGTCAAATCACCTTTGGCGATGAAATAAATCGAAACCCAGGTTACCAGCGGCGGCACCAGCGCGAATGCCAGCAGCAGATCGATTTTGCGGCGAAGAAAGACAACCAGCGTGGCCAGCGGAAATACTATCGAACCACCAAGAAAAACAAAGAGTGATCTCATCTGGTTGCCCACATTGAAATCTACCCGGTATGAAATAGCCGGAGGACGCCCATAGCGGCTGTTGATATAGAACCGCCATGAGGCGTAAACGACGGCTGGAATAATAAAAGCGGCGATGACGCGCAGCCGGAACCTCAGCTTGAGCGCGGCATAGACAAACAGTATCGGCGCCAGGGCCAGAGCCTGGGCAAAAATCATGATAGAGGCGGCCATGGCTACGCCCGAGGCCAGCAAAAGCTTCCAGTCATCACGGTCGACCCCCCAGACAAAAAAAGCCGATGCCAACAGCCAAAAGGCGACTCCAGGCATGTTTGCCATGAGCGTATGGGACATCACCAGATAGCCAGGGGTAAAGGTGAATAGCAACGAAGCGGCCAGTGGACGACGGGTGAAACGGCGAGCTAGAGAGTACATGGAAAGCGTCGCGATCAGCGGAAAAGCCAGATAGGCGCCATGTAACAGCGGCTCGCTCTCCCCTCCCGCCCTGATTACCGGCGCCAGGTACCATGAAATGAGCGGCGGGTGCATGAATAGAAAGGTTTTGAAGAACCGGCCGCGCGAGCTGTAGTCCTCGAAATGAAACTGAAGCGGATCCTTCGCCGCCACTCTTGCCTGCTCGATGAAATCGCGGTCATCCCAGTGAAATGCCTGGTTAATGAAAGGTACTGTCAACAGCAAAACTGTAAGTACCAGGATAGCCAAATCCCTGGCCAGCTTGGCTCTTGCAGAACTGGGAGACATTTGTTTCATCATATATTTATTGAAGTTTTTTAACATGGCTTAAAGGGCTGAATGATACTCGAAGAATCATACAATGCAGAGGGCCTGATGAAAATGGGTGTCAAGAAAGGCTTGCATCGGCTGCCTTACCGCCGCCCAGCCAGGCGGGCATGGTCATCGTAAGAAGGCTTGACGGACATGTCATCGCGGATCAGGCCGACATACACACCAAAGAAGTCGGTATCACGCGCATAGCACTGTTCATCGCCGTGGTTTCACCACCAGTAGTCTGAACCCATTCCGGCATTCTTTTGCCTGTTATTGCCTTTTCAGCTATTGTAGCTTCGATGAAAATCCTGATCACAGGTGGAGCGGGCTTTATCGGCTCCCATACAACAGAGCTCTTCGTCAGAGACGGTCACGACGTCAC
>JAENWV010000151.1 GCA_016650015.1 Thermoleophilia bacterium
GGATTTGATCGCCGCATAGCGGCCACGATTGGCGGCCACGGTGACGCAGAGGGCACCCTTCTGGTATTCCTCTTCCGGGTAACCGGCGAACTGCTCGGCTGTGATCAGCAGCGTCGGCGTCAGGCGGCCACCGGGATCGACGCCTCCCGGACTTTCGGGAACTCCTCGGGAGAGCTGCAGGCGCAGCCGGCCATCAGCGACCAGGTTGGCTTCCGCCAGAGAGACGGCATGGTTTCTCAGGTTCCCCCCATCGAGCTTCGCTTCAAAACCGGCCTGCTCCATGGCACGGCATAGCCGGTTGAAGTGATCTTTAAAAAAAACGGGCTGACCATGCAGAATCTTCAAGGTCTCTATCAGCGAATCTCCGTAGGTGAAACCGCGGTCGAATACGGAAACTGTGGCATCTTTATCTGGTACCAGATGGCCGTTCAGGTAGACGTACAAAAGGACTCCCTTTTATCCCTCGCCCGTCAACGAGAAAAGGGTTTTCGTTCTGGCGGTTTTCCGGTTCGCCAGCTCCACCGCGTGCACCATGGCTTCGGCCTTGCGCAGAGTCTCACGATACTCGCGCTCAGGGTCGGAGTCGGCGACGATACCGGCGCCCGCCTGGGCATAAACCTTGTCGTCGCGGCGCACCAGGGTACGGATGATGATATTCATGTCCATGTCGCCGTTGTAGCCGATATACCCGAAGCTACCGGTATAGAAGCCACGGCGTACCGGCTCCAGCTCATCGATGATTTCCATGCAGCGCACCTTGGGACAGCCGGTGATGGTGCCGCCGGGGAACATGGCCCTGAGCAGGTCCAGGGCGTCCTGGCGCTGATGCAATGTCCCCTGGACGTTGGAGACGATGTGTATGACGTGCGAATAGGCTTCATTGACCATCAGCTCGTTGACATTGACGCTGCCGTAATCGCAAACGCGTCCCAGGTCGTTGCGCTCCAGGTCCACCAGCATGATATGTTCGGCGCGCTCTTTGGGGTCGAGGTTGAGTTCCTGCCTGAGGTCATAGTCCTCGCTAAAGTCGGCGCCACGGCGGCGCGTGCCGGCAATTGGGCGGGTCTGGGCCTGACGGCCCGCCAGCTGGACCAGCCGTTCCGGTGAAGAGGAGATGACCTGGTAGCCATCGAGCTCCAGGTAGCCGGCGAAAGGAGAGGGATTGACCGCCCGCAGTGAATCGTACAAATCGAGGCTGTCGCCGGCGTAATCGAGTTCCAGCCGCTGGGACAGATTCGACTGGAAGATGTCTCCGGCCAGGATGTACTCCTTGGCGCGCCGAACGATATGTTTGAAACTGGCGCGGGTCATGTTTGACCTGGTGACCGAGCTGAGACTGAAAGCATGGCGGTCGATGCCCGGTGGCGGCTCTGCCGGCCCCGCCGCTTCCTGGCGGCGCAGCGCGCTCTCGGCTTCCTCCAGTTCACCGGGAGCGGCATCCTCAAAGACCAGGTGGGCCGTCTCCTGCCGGTGGTCGTAGCAGATCAGGCGGCTGGGAAAAATGAAATCAAACTCGGGCAGATCGAGGTCGTCGGCGGCCAGCCGGGGCAAATTCTCGATGTAGCGGCCGGCGTCGTAACCGGCGAGGCCGAAGACGCCGCCGCTGATCGGCAGATTCGCTGCGCTTTGCTGGATTATCGCCTCATCCGGGGACAGGGCGCCGAGCAGTTTCCTGATCAGCTCAAAAGGATCCTCCGCCTCGACTTCGAAAACCTCGCCGCCCAAAAATCCATCTGCGCCGGCGGCGCCTGGTCCGGTAATCCTGGCGATGCCCCGCCGTACGGTGACTGCCAGCCGTGGATTCCAGGCGAGAAAGGAATAACGGCAGAGGTCGGGGTTGCCACCAGCGCTGTCCAGCAGCACGAAGGGCCCGCTGCCGGGCAAACCGAGCCGGCGCATCAGGCCCACGGGGTTCACCAGCCGGGCGCTGACCTGGCGGTGAGAGACCGTCCGGGCCGGTTGCAGCAGATCTCTCAGGGAAGCGATCAAAGATGCCTGTCCCTATCTGTCTTTTTCCTCAACGCAGTCTCCGGGGGCCGCCATGGCCAGTACCACTCAGACCCGGGCGGCGCTGCTGAACGAAGTGTATTTGTCCTGGAAAACCAGATCGACCGACCCGATGGGGCCGTTACGATGCTTGGCCACGATCAGTTCAGCGGCGGTTCCGGGATGGCCGGACTCTTCCTTGGGCCGGTAGATAAACATGACCATGTCGGCGTCCTGTTCGATGGCGCCGGATTCACGCAGGTCGGAGAGTTGTGGCCGTGGCGGGGTCCTCGATTCCACCGCCCGCGACAACTGGGAGATGGCCAGCACCGGCACCTTGAGGTCGCGCGCCATAATCTTCAGCGAGCGTGAAATCTTGGTTATCTCCTGTTGCCGGTTCTCATAGCGATTGCTGTCGCCCATCATCAGCTGCAAGTAGTCGATGATCACCAGCCCGACCGCCTGCTTGCTGGCAAGGCGGCGAGTCAGCGCCTGGATCTCCAGCATATTGGTGCCGGGAGTATCGACGACCGTGATCGGAGCCCGCTCCAGCCGGGCGCAGGCTTCAGTCAGCTTGGCCCAGTCATCCGGGCCCACCGAGCCGGTGCGCAAACGCTGGCTGTCGACGCGCCCCTGGCTACACATCATGCGCTGGGCCAGTTCGCTGTCGCTCATCTCCAGGCTGAAGATGACAACCCGGATGTCTTCCTTGAGCGCGATATTCTGGGCGATGTCCAGCGCCAAGGCCGTCTTGCCCACTGATGGACGCGCCGCCAGGATGATCAGGTTCGAACGCTGAAAGCCGGAAGTAATCTTGTCGAGGTCCGGGAAGCCGGTAGGTATGCCGCTGATCCGGCTGCCCTGCTCGTGCAGTTTCTCGATGCGCTCGAACTGCTCGGAGAGTAGATCCTTGAGCGGCCGGGCTTCGCCGCGTATCTGTTCCTGAGAAATCTCGAAGACCATTTGCTCGCACTGGTCGAGCAGCTGCCGGACTTCACCGGGGCGCTCGTAGCCAAGCTCGGCGATGCGGTTGCCGACCTGGATGAGCGATCTCAGAACCGAGTTCTCCCGGACGATGTCGGCGTAATGCGGAGCGTTGGCCGCCGCGGGTACCGTCGCCACCAGGGTGTGGATGTAGGCTTTGCCGCCTACCTGCTCCAGCACGCCACGCTGGGCCAGGTTTTCGGTCACGGTGATCGGGTCCACCGGGCTGCCATGGCCAAACAGCTCGGTGATGGTGCGGAAGATCTCCCGGTGAGAATCGCGGTAGAAGTCGGTTTCGTGCACCTTCCCGATTACATTATTGATCGCTCCGGGGGAGATCATCATGGCGCCGAGCACTGAAACCTCCGCCTCCAGGTTCTGGGGCGGCAATGAAGGTGTCTGTTTCAGTTCTCGCGCCATGGGACCAGTTTACTCCTGTCCGGCCGGCGCCACGATCACCTTGGCGTTGGCCTTGACTCCGGTGTGCACTTCGATCTCGACTATGTAGTCGCCGGTCTCCTTGATCGGCTCCTCGAGGCTGATCTTCTTCTTGTCGATCTTCACATTCCTGGCGCGGAAGAGCTCCTTGGAGATATCCGCGGCGGTTACCGAACCGAAGAGCTTGCCGTCTTCACCGGCCTGGGCGGTTACGGTGAGAACTGTTTTGCCCAGGATCTCCGCCAGATCATCAGCCCGATCGACGTCGCGCACCTTTTTGGCTGCTTCTTCCTCCTGGCGGCGCCTGACTTCGGCGATCCGGCCCGGTGAAGCCTGTTCCGCCAAATTGCGGGGGAGAAGGAAGTTACGGGCGTAGCCGTCGGA
Organism: Thermoleophilia bacterium; assembly: GCA_016650015.1. Lineage (GTDB taxonomy): Bacteria > Actinomycetota > Thermoleophilia > BMS3ABIN01 > BMS3ABIN01 > JACRMB01. Next base: position 3,793 of record JAENWV010000151.1, read on the forward strand.
AACGACTACTACCGAACCCTTGTCGCCCAGCGTTTCAACGTTCTCCAACAATATCACGTCCATGTTATTCCGGTCTCCTCTCTGACAATGGTTAATCCGCTATTTGCAGCGTTTTATTTATTGCGCTATTTGCGTTATCCCTCAGGCTCACTGGCCTGATAGTTTCTTCCTGATAAAACGTTTACGGTAATTGAACCAGGTGTCGAACAGGCCCATCCAGCTGGTCAGTGACAGGAACAGCTCCAGCATTACCAGGCAGATGTAGACCGCTGTCCGCTTCAC
>JAENWV010000132.1 GCA_016650015.1 Thermoleophilia bacterium
AGCGATTCGGGGTTGCCGGTCAACTCGTCTGCTCACGCCGGGCCAGCTTTATAAAACCACCGTCTCCCCATCCTCCAGAATCCGCGTCCCCGGGAATATCTCCCGCGCCGACGCCAGCATGCGCTCGTGATAGGCGTCACCGCGCAGTGGGTTGAGGTGGCAGAGGACCAATTCATCAACTTCCGCCTCGGCGGCACGGGCGGCCGCCTGCCGGGCCGAAGTGTGGGCGACATAGGCTTCGCGGGCGATCTGCTCGGTGGCAGGGTCTTGCTCCTCGATGCCGTCTATCCAGGCCTCGTGGACCAGCAGGCGGGCACCACGGGCAAAGGTCGCCGTGCCGGGGTCGTCGGCGGTGTCGGTGGCGAAGACCAGCCAGTCGTTCACGCGGAAGGCCACCGACGGGTCGGCATGTATCTGTTTGCGAACCTGTACCGATGCGCCGCCGATAGCGTGCTCCCCCTCAGCCAGCGGCTCGATGATCAGGTCCAGCGGCAGGTCGTCGAGGGCCTGCGGATTATAGGGCTTGCGAATGATGTTACTGATGATCTCGCGGGGATCCTCGCCGGTGATCTGGGCCGCCGGTGCATGAAGATGGACCGTGCGCCCCTTGAACATGGCCGGCAGGTAGACCAGCCCGGCGATATGGTCCAGATGGTAATGGCTTAGGAACAGGTGGACCTCGCGGGCCGCCTCATACTCGGGCCGGAAACGTTCCTCGAGCAGCCGGGACAGGCCGGTGCCGGCGTCGAAGATGAAAAGGGCATCGGGCAGGCTGAGGATGGCGCAGGTGGTTTCGCGGCGGGCTGTCGGTATCCAGCCGCCGCTGCCGAGCAGAGTGAAGTTCGCGGTCATAAGCATCTCCTTCTAAATACAATCTCTGTCTGGTCTGTATTCTATGATATAGAATATACAGCGGCCTACCCGGTTGGCTGATTTGCCAAAACGATGATGCCCGGGCCATGACCATTAATACGGAGATTAATATGAATGTCACGGTTGAGAAACCAGTAGAAAATCAGAAGATTGATAATTATTATATTTGCGCGAACAAGGTCGTTCGCGAAGACAAAAACGGCAACAAGTTTCTGCTGCTACGCCTGATGAACACGAACGGCATCATCGGGGCGGTAAAATGGCGCGTGGACGCTGCCCTGGTTGAGTCTTTTGAGCAAGGCCAGGTTGTGAAAGCTACCGGCAGGGTCAAGAAAAGCAGCTACCGCGACCAGCTGGAAATCGAGCTCGACGGCATCATCCCGATCACGGATGCGGATGAAGTAGACCCCGCCTCACTGCAGCCGGCCAGCCCGCGTGACCTCGGCGAGATGGAGGCCGAGCTTGAAGCTATCCGCGGCAGCATCACCAATACATACCTGGTCGTGCTGCTCGACGAGATCTTCACCGATGAGATGTACCAGGCCTACTGCCAGGCACCGGCGGCCAAGGGTATCCACCACAACTACATCCACGGTCTGCTGGAGCATTCTCTGTCGGTAAGCCGGGTAGCCGACGCCATCGCCGGCCAGTATCCGGATGTAAACCGCGACCTGCTGGTGACCGCTGCCATCCTGCACGACATCGGCAAGACGGTTGAGTTCGACTATGCAACGGCGATCGATTACTCCGACCAGGGACGTCTGCTCGGCCACATCGTCCTCGGCGAGAAAATCGTCGACGACGCTATCGGCCAACTGGAAGCCTTCCCTCAGGAACTAAAGTTGCAGCTCCTGCACCTCATCCTCTCGCATCATGGCGAGAAGGAATACGGCTCGCCCATCCGGCCCAAGACCCCGGAGGCTTTCATTCTCAACCACGCCGACGACATCGACGCCAAGGCCAACATCTTTGAGCGCAAGCGAGCTGATTCCGACGATGCCTGGAGCGAGTTCAACCGGCCTCTTGATCGTTTCCTTTACCTGAGGAAAGCGGAGGACTAGGGTTTGCTGAAGCGCCTGCCGGAGCAGCTACGCGAAGTCGGGTTGATATTCCTCATCACCCGTGGGGCTCTCTTCCTGATGGCGCCGCTGGCATACCTGACGCTCCCCAAGATCAATCCTACCGCCCTGGATTTTCCGCCGCTGGTGGATCCTCGGGTGACGGATCCTTTTACGGGGATCCCTCATTACCTCTTCGATATCTGGGCCAAGTGGGACTCGGTCTGGTTCCTGCGAATCGCCGAATACGGCTACTCCGCGGTTGACAACTCCACAGCCTTTTTCCCTCTATACCCCCTGCTGATCGCCATCTTCAAACCGCTTTTTCTGGGGAACGGCGTGCTGGCGGGCATGTTCATCTCCCTGGCCTGCTGTCTGGCCGCTTTCTATTTGTTCTACCTGCTGGTGGAGCTCGATTTCGGCAGGGATGTAGCGCGGCGCTCGGTTTTTTATCTGGCGATTTTCCCCACCGCCTTTTTCTTCCAGACGATTTATAGCGAATCGCTTTTTTTGCTGCTGACGATCGGCTGCATCTACGCAGCGCGGCGCAACGAGTACGTCATCGCCGGCATCGCCGGGGCGCTGGCGACGCTGACCCGGAGCCCCGGGCTGCTGCTGCTGGTGCCGCTGGTGATCATGTACCTGCGGGACCGCGGCTGGAACTGGCGGACCTCCAGGTGGGATCTGCGGCTGGTCCGCTGGGACGCCGTCGGCCTGCTGCTGGTGCCGCTGGGGCTGGGTGTCTGGATGCTCTACCTGCAGCTCAGGTTCGGCGACCCGCTGCTGTTCACTTCAGCCCAGGGGAACTGGCTGCGGGAGTTCACCTGGCCGCTGGCCGGTTTATGGCGTGGCGCCGTTGAGGCCTGGAACGGGATGGGCGACATTCTTTCGACTTCTGACAAGAGTTACTGGACGGTGACCGACCGTGACCCGCGGCTCTGGGCCACTTATAACGTGATGAACTTCGTCTTCACCGTGGGCTTTATCGGGCTCGGCATCGCCGCCATCAAGCGGTTGCCTTCCCACTATGCGGCCTACATCTTCGCGGTGCTGCTGCTGCCGCTTTGCTACCCCTCCACCTATGTGCCGCTCTTCTCCATGCCACGGTTTATGCTGACGGCCTTCCCCATCTTCATCCTGCTGGCGATCTGGGGTGAGAAGAACCGCTGGCTGGACATGATGATCACGGTTACCTCGGTGGCGCTGCTGGGATTCTTCACGGCGAAGTTCGTGGTGTTTACCTGGGTGGCCTAGAAACCTGCTGCGGTCTTTTGGAGTAATTAATCAAGCATGGGGAAAGCGACAGCAATCATGCGTTCCAATGCATCCGGCGTGGAAGAAGTCAAAACAGCGGGATCGAAATCAAGCCTGGCTCTGCTGATATTCGTCGTCGGCGCCATTACTCTGCCTTTCATTTTCAAGGCCTTCCATATGGACGACACGTTTTTTGTCTGGCTGGCCGAGGCGAAACTGAAAGACCCTCTCGCTCTCGGACTCCCCGATCACGGATACGAGGGCAACTTTTTTCCGCTTTACCTGGACACCCACCCGCCGCTGCTCACCTCCTTCCTGTCATTGCTGATCTGGATATCAGGAGGGGCATCCGAGGTGGTCCTGCATATCGGCTTTATCATATTTCCGGCGCTGGCGGCCGTTTCCATGTTCTTTCTCGCCAGGAGGTTCACTGACAGCCCTCTGGCCGCGGCCCTGCTTTTGATCGTTTCTCCGGGCTTCATGGTGATGTCCGAGAGCATAATGACCGACGTTCCAGCCCTGTCTCTCTGGCTGGCGGCGATCGCCTCATTTGTCTACGCGGTTGATCGCGAGGATAACCGGCTGCTCGTGCTCTCAGCGTTTTTCATCTCGCTGGCGGTTTTATCCACTTACCAGTCGTTGAGCCTGGTTCCCCTGCTATTTGTTTATGCCCTGTTGCGGCGGCGGCTGACCTGGAAAGTCATGATGCCGCTGGCAGTCGGACTGGCGGTGTTCGCCGGCATCATCGTTTTTTACTTGCTGGAAACCGGTGCGCCCCCGAAACTCTCCTACAGCATCGGCCTTAACCTGGCCCCGACATTCATTGCCAATAAAATCCTCTCGACGATTTCGGTCATCGGCGGCGCCATCGTCTTTCCCGTGATCCTGGCCATGGGAATGCTGAAAGGGAAAAAAGAGTATCTTGCCTTCTCGGGCATTTTCGGTTTGATGGTCATCTTTTTCCTGACCAGGGTGATGTCCGGTGAATACACTTGGGCCGCGGGAATCCTGCAGGCGGTCTTCTACTCGGCGGGGCTACTGGTGGTTTACCGCTTTTTCAACACCGGTGCGGACGCGGTTTTCGCCAATGACCGGTCGGAAAAGGACCGGGACAATATCTTCCTGATCCTCTGGATCTCCGGTGTGCTGGTTTACAGCATCCTGCTGCTCCCCTACGCCTCGACCAGATATCTGCTGCCTCTGTTCCCACCGGTGGTGCTGATGTTCGTGAGCTACGCCCGAGGCGTCTTCAGGGATAGAACCAAATGGTCGCGTTTTGCCATGGCCGCCGTGGCCTGCACCGCGGCCGGCGACCAGGTAGTCCTCAGCCACGGCCTGATCGCCTATTTCATTTCCGATGACCTGAAGAACCGCTTACAGTTCGAACGAAGCGTCGATTATCCCTCTGCCTGGCCCATCCGCATCGAAGACCCCGGCAGCCAGGCAGGCTTCTACGACCAGTTCCATGGCTATCTGCCGTATTCGCTCTCTTCAGACCCCATCGAAACTATAGATATCTACCGCGTGAAAGACCGGGCAGAAGTCCGCTCGCAGGAATAGATAATTGAAAAAAGAGGCATATATCCCACAAGTGTAATCGGAAAACTATGCTCTTTAGGTTTTTTCATCAGCGGCAACTTTCATTCGCCGCTTCGGATGACCATAAGCCCCGAGAG
>JAENWV010000252.1 GCA_016650015.1 Thermoleophilia bacterium
GAGATCAGCGCCGAAGGCAGAACCACCATCGGGATGAATGGAATAACCTGGCCCTCATTTCGGGCGAAGTTGGAGATAAAAACCCCCAATCCCACAGAGACGATGGCCAGCGCGAGTACCGTTAAAACAATGGCGGCGATGTCGGGGGCAAGGTTGATATCAAAAAGATAACTGGTGAGGACCAGGACGAGTGCCGTCTGCACCGCGGCGATAGTGGTGTAACCGGCTATATAGCCGAGCACTATCTCCCGGCGGCGGTAACCATAGACGAACATGCGGGCCAGCGTTCCGGTCACCCGGTCCCTGACCAGAACGATTGTCGAGAGTATATAGGCCAGGAAGTGGACGAGGTAAGCGGCGAAAAGAATGGAGTAATCGGAGATGCGCACATTCAGCCGCGCCAGCCCGGGCAGAGACTCAAAGACGTATTTGATCAGCAGCATAAGCAGTAACGGCACGACCAGCGAAAGGACAAGGAAGCGACGGTCACGCAGGAACTGACGGTTGATGCGAATCGCGATCAGGTTGATATTGCGGATCATCTTGTTTGCCTTTCCTTTGCCTGAGGATCAGCAATAAGGTCGAGAATGACTTCTTCCAGGCTTTGTCGTTTAAGGGAGATCCGCTTTACCTGTGAACCCAGGCCATACTCCGCCAGCAACCGTGGCAACGCGCTCTCGTAATCGGCCACCTCTTCAACGCGTTGCCCGTCTTCCAGCTCCAGCGTCACCCGGGTTTTGCCGCGGCCGCGAATGGTTCCGGGCGTCTCGTCGACGAGCATTTTGCCGCCCATGACCACAGCTATCCGGTCGCAACGCTGGGCTTCGTCCATCTGGTTGGTGCTGAGAAATATCGTGCGGCCCCGGCTTCGCAGTTCGGTGAAATGCTCCCAGAAATCCTGCCGGAGGGCGGGATCGACTCCGGCGGTGGGCTCGTCCAGGATCAGCAATTCCGGGTCATGGAGCAGGGCGCAGGCCAGAGAAATCCGCTGGCGCATGCCTCCGGAAAAAGTATAGAGAGGATCATCGCGGCGATTCCAGAGCTGCACGAACTCGAGCACTTCCCGCAGACGTTCCTGAAGGTCCGGCAGGTGGAAGCCGCCGCCGAAGAAACGCAGATTCTCCGCCGGGCTCAGATCATCATACAGGGAGGGCGTCTGGGGCATATAGCCCAGTCGCTTTCGGACTGCATAGCGGTCGTGGCCAGCCTCAAGTCCGAAAACCCGTATGTTGCCGCGGTCGGGCTTGAGGATACCGCAAATAGCCTTGATCAGCGTGGTCTTGCCCGAGCCGTTGGGACCCAAAAGACCGAAGACCTGTGCCGGGGCTACCGTGAGGTTAGTACCATCGAGCGCCCGGATAGCGCCATAGCTTTTGTACAGGTCTTCGATCTCAATGGTTTTTTCCAGGCTGTCGACCGTCATGGTTTTGATTCTAGCCTATCTTCTGGTTCCGGGAAGACGCCAGCCATGTCGCTCAGCTGCCGCTTTCGAGCGATATCCCGTATTTTCGGGCGAATTCATCTGCCTTGAGATTTTCCCAATCCCGCTTCACCTGCTCGACCTCTCGCTGCTCGACCGAGTTCCCCAATTGATAACGTATGTGGAGGTATTTGAGCACATTTCCGTCCAGGTCAGAGACTTCAACCACCTTGTCATTTCTGCCGGCGGGAAGGATCCTGATATGGAAGAGGTCGCGCGCCTGGCGCGAGTCGTTTGCATTGCTCCCGGAATCAGGGCTC
>JAENWV010000198.1 GCA_016650015.1 Thermoleophilia bacterium
ACATGGTGCCGAAGGTGGGAGTCGAACCCACACAGGGGTGAACCCCACCGGAAGATAATTCAAGATCAACGGGTTAGAAAATGTTAGCGTTTTGTTAGCAGAAGCTGCATATTCTGATTTTCATTTATTCCAAGTTGCAGAGTTGAATAGCAGGATATGCCATTTGGCAGGAATATTAACTGGCGGGAAGGCGTAGGAATCGAACCTACCAACGACGGGGTTACCGCCGCCTACCGGTTTTGAAGACCAGCTGGGCCACCAGACCCCTGCCCTCCCATGATGAGAAGAAGATTTTAGCGCATGATCGCCTTAATCCATAACTCGCCGGAAAACATTAACCGCGAAACCTTCACCACAATACTGGTATCAAGGCAATGAGGAACAGCGTGGGGTAGTAGCTGGCCCTATTGAAGTAAGCGCCGGCTTGCTCGCTGGTCGGCTCGTGGGCCAGCGCCAGTGCCGGCAGCAGCATCGACGGGATGCCGACCGCAACGGCGATCGCCCTGGATAGCCAGGGCAGTGGCAACACCAGCGGGAAGATTACGGTAACGCAAGCTCCCGACAGTATTGCCTTTGCCGCGGCGCGGTTGCCGAAAGTCACGGCGACGGTCCTGATGCCGACGCTGCGGTCAGAGACGACGTCGGCAAGGTCGTTGGACAGGTTCCTGCCAAAGATCTCCCATAGCATCAGGAAGAGAAACAGGAAGACGGCGCGTGAGTCCAGCGGCGCCACGGCCAGCCAGCCGGCCAGTACTCCCAGGCTGACCATCGCTCCCGAGATGACAGTCTTGAGCCAGGTCACCTTGCGAAGCGCACAGTAGATTACTTCCAGGCTGACGCAGCCGGCGAAGGCGAGCGCGCAGGCGGGCGCCAGCAGCCAGGCGAGGATGAAGCTGAGCAGGCCCAGCGCCGCGACCCAGGAAACCGAGACCGCCAGCGACAGGTCGCCCCAGGCCAGAGGATGTTTACGAACGGCCACGCCGATGTCGTTGTCATCACGGTCGGCTTTTCCGTAATCCAGCGACCCGCGGTCCACCCGGTGGTCGAGGATATCGTTCAGCGAATAAACAGCGAAGTATCCCGAGGTCGCCGCCAGCAGCCCCAGGGTCATGACCCGCGCGGATGGCAGGGCGCCGATGGCGATGACGGCCCCCATGATCGGCTGGGACAGGGAGAGAAAAGTATGCTTGCCGCGGGCGAGGTCGTAGAACAGCCCGGGGTATCTGTTGATGGCGATTGCTGGCATGGTTTCTCTATACCAAGCCGGGCATGAAGTAAAACCTGTGGATGGTCTTAAACTCGGCGGCTAGCCGCCAGCCTTCTTCCTTAGCACCCGGTAATCTCCTTCGCGCCGCGTCAGCCCGATCCGGTCGAAATATTCCAGCAGCGCCTGGGCGAACTTGCGGCTGATGTCCAGCATATCGCGGAACTCGGCCAGCGTGATCTGCCCCTGGTCCTGGCAGCGGGCGACAACCGCCTCGCGAGCGATGGCCACGGGCTCGGCGGCGTAATAAAGGTCGGGTTTCACCTTGACGGCGCGTTCGTCTTCCATCAGGAGTTTCAGGAGCAGCTTGAAATCCTGGTCGCCGGTGCGGGCGCCGACGGCTGTGGCGATGTCTCCCAGAGAGGGTGGCGCCATGCCCGCCTCTACCAGCCGATTGGCGATGTCTTCCATCATCTTCAGTTGCTCTTCCGAAAGCCGCGCCACCGCTGACGCCATCGAATATCGCTGGTCCTTGACGGTCACCAGACCACTATCCAGCAGCCCGGCGAGCAACGCCTGGAAGGAACGGTCGCCGGCGATCACGTTGACGCTTTTCGCCAGCTTGTCGGCGGTAAGGCTGGGATCGGCGGGGTTGCTTCGCTGGCGTGCTTCCAGCGTCGCCGCCAGACACAGCTCGAAGTCTGCTACCGCCTGCGGTGAGAAGAACATTTCGCCGCCGGCTCCATTGCGGGGCGTGGCGATCGACCTGTCGGCAAGCGCGGCGGTCAAGAACCCTTCAGCCAACAGGCCGCGCGCTTTCAGCTCTTCTTTTGTAAGACCCCCGGGGCTCGCCTCGTCGAGCAGCAGCGTCACGACCTCGGCCGCGCTGCCTTTTTCCAGCACTTCCAGACGATGCACCTGTTCCGCGCCCTGTCCATGTTTGTGCGGATGGGGGTCGATTACCACGCCGCCGCCAATAGTCGTTACCGGGCTGAGCGAACGGATAATAAAACGGTCGCCCTTTACCGGCAGGATCTTCGTTTTCAGCCGCACCTGGGCGTAACAGCTCTCGCCCGGGGCCAGACGGTCGCGGTCGGCGAACATCAGCTTGGCGGTGGCGTCGGCGGTGCCGTGGTGGAAGCGCACCTGGGCGCCGTACTTGAGCGCGCTTGGCGCCGTCGGCAACAGGGTCAGGCGGGCGTCGACCATGTAGGTGGTAGTCAGCCCTTCGCCCTTGAGCACCATCTGGCCACGCTCCAGCCGGTCCTTGTCGATGCCGGAAAGGTTGATGGCGACCCGGTAACCGGCCTCGGCGCATTCGACGCTGTGGTCGTGGACCTGAACGGTTCGGGCACGGCAGGTGAGGTCGTCGGGCATCAGCCGCAAAGTGTCCTCGGTGCAGATGTTGCCGGACCAGAGCGTACCGGTCACCACAGTGCCGATCCCCTTCAGGGTGAACACCCGGTCTACCGGCAGCCGGGCGACGCCGCTTGCCTCATGCGCCTCGCTGGCGCGCCCCGCCGCCTCTTCCAGCAGGCCCAAGAGCAGCGGGATGCCATCGCCGGTCTTGGAGCTGACGCCGGTCATGGGAGCGTCCGCGTAAGGCGTCGCCGCCAGGAAATCCTC
>JAENWV010000246.1 GCA_016650015.1 Thermoleophilia bacterium
CCCCGACCCCGACCCCAGCGGCGACTAATAATGCGGGCGCCACGGCAAGCCCATCGGCTAGCAGCTCATCCTCGGGCAGTAGCCCGGGCAGCAGCTCCGGCAGCAGCTCCGGCAGCGGTACTACGACCACGGGCGCCGAGGTCATGCTGTTTGGCGTGGCTGGCGCGGGCCTGATTGCGGCCGGTTACTTCCTGACACGGAAGGCCAGGGTTTAATCCCGAGTCTAATCTGAAAATGAGTTTTACTGAGAGCTGCTTCGGCGGCTCTCTTTTATTTTGCCTTTGCTAAACTAGAAACATGACCCGGACCGTTTCCGAATTAAGCGCGAGACGCATCCATGCCGCACGGATCATTCACGTGTTGTTTGCGGCCGCCACGATTGCTGCCACCATTCTTGTCGCTTATTATTCGCTTATCCTGGTATCGCCGACCGATATAACCGTCGGTCCGGTGAGATTGGAATTTTCCCTTAAATCGGCCTGGCATGGAAAATCGGTGGTTAACCTGCCGCCCGCCGGTTCCATTGAAGCGGATACCCACAGCGGGCCGGTACTGGCTTCCTTTTCGCTACAGGAAATATCCGTCAACGATGTTGGCGACCTGACTGATCCTGGCTCACAAGCCCGGCTGGCACTGGATAACTGGAGGGAGCCACTTGGCCGCGAGGCCCAAAATCTTGTCATCAAGACAATAATTATCTGTATCCTGGCCGGCGGAGCGGTTGCCGGGCTGTTGCAGAGACGATGGCAATGGGTTTTGGCCGGGATGGCGATTGGCCTGATGACCGTCCTGATGGTCGGCGGTCTGGTCTATGGCACCTACGATACCAGCGCTTTCAGGGAGCCGCGATATTCCGGCAGCCTCACCTATGCGCCCGAAGTTCTCGCTTTTTCCCAGGATACACTGGCGAATCTGAATACCTATAAAGACCGTGTCCCCGAGATCGCGGACAGCCTCTATCGAACCATCAGCGAACTGCATCAACTGCCGCAGGCGCCTCCGGAGGAGGATACTATCCGGGTGCTGCACATATCGGATATGCACAGCAGTTCCGACGCGGCGAAGCTGGTGAAAACCGTGGTCGATCGATACAACATCGACTTTATCATCGATACCGGTGATCTGACCGAGTTCGGTACCAGCTTTGAGATCAAATACCCATCAACTTATCTGCCTCTGCTTAAACCATATGTCTGGATCGGCGGTAACCATGATTCACCGCTTGTTACCAGGAGCATGCAGTCGATCCCTGGCGTTACTGTATTGGACAGTCAGTTTGAGCAATTTGACGGTATCATCGTCGGCGGTTTTCCGGATCCAGGCTCAAGAAGTCTCAACCCTCAACCGGCGAGTGATGCCGAGATGGCCAGCGAAGCCGCCAGGATTGCCGGTCTGGTTGATGTACAAAAACCGCGGCCGTTTATTGTCGCAGTTCATGATCCCAAGGCGTCCGCCCTGCTGAATGGCAGGGTGCCGGTGGTTGTAGACGGGCACACCCACCGGCAGGGCATAACCGTAGAAAATGGCACCGTTTTCCTCGATGCGGGTTCCACCGGCGGCGGCAATCTGCGCAGTTTTAACCACGATGGCGAGATACCTTCATCGTTACAGGTGCTGTATATCAGGAAAGAACCGCAAAAACTGGTGGCCGTCGATACTGTAATTATCTATCGCTTCAGCCAGGAGTTTTCGGTCACCAGGAGGGTTTTTGCTGTCGACGAGGGCTTGATCAGAGACCTGGAACTCAGGGAAGCGGCTGCTGTACTTTCCGGTTAATGCCTCCTTAACGTTGCTGCGAGGGAGATATTTATTGATATATCATTCACCTGTTGATTTGAAAATAAATGTCCGTAAGTTTATCCATTCCTCTCCGTCATACGGTTAGAGGAGGAAGAGATGCCTGACATGGAACTTTCCGACAGCGAGCTGGCCACATTGGCTGGCAGGGGTGACACGGATGCCTACCGC
>JAENWV010000083.1 GCA_016650015.1 Thermoleophilia bacterium
GGCTACCCTGCTTTTCGTAGGCCTCTTTATAGTCATGACCGGTCTGATGGCCGCATTTGTGGCAAGCTCACGGCGGAAGAACCTGTATATATCGCTTTTCACAGCCGAACGGGAGCGGCGGCAGACGCTGGAGGAATTTCGTGCCATCCTGCGCGGCATCGGTGACGGCGTAATCGCCACGGATGCGGAAGGGCAAGTGCGCCAGATGAATCCCGTCGCCGAAGAGCTCACCGGCTGGAGTGAAGCCGAAGCCGCGGGCCGCTCCCTCAAGGAGGTCTTCCAGATCGTCAACGAGGAGACCCGCTCCGAGGTGGAAAATTCAGTGGACCTGGTATTGCGCGAAGGACGAGTCGTCGGCCTGGTCAACCACACCGTGCTTATCGCCAGGGATGGAACCGAGAAACCCATTGCGGACAGCGGCGCCCCCATCCGTGACGCCGATGGTTCGATCATCGGTGTGGCTCTGGTCTTCCGCGACCGCAGCGAAGAGCGCGCGGCGGAGAGGACTTTGCGGGAAAGCGAAGCGATGCTTAAACAGTCACAGCGCGTGGCGCTCGTGGGCCATTTCGTGCTTGATGTCGCAACCGGACTTTGGACCAACTCCGAGATGCTGGATGAGATATTCGGTATCGATGCTGGCTTTACAAGGAATGTGGAAGGCTGGGTGAATCTGGTCCATCCTGAACAGCGCTCCGGGATGCTTGAGTACTTGAGCGATTACGTGGTGAAGGGCGGCAATCCCTTTAACAAGGAGTACCGGATCATTCGGGCGAACGACCAGGCCGAGCGCTGGCTGCACGGTCTTGGTGGTCTTGAGTTCAACAGTGACGGGCAGGCGGTAACGATGTTCGGAACCATTCAGGATGTCACTGAGCGCAAGCGGGCTGAAGCATCCTTAAAGGAGGCCCTCACGCGCGCAGAAGACGAAGAGGAAAAGAACCGGGCAGTCATCGAAGGGATCGGTGACGGGGTGAGTATTCAGGATACCGGCTTCAAGGTCATGTATCAGAACCAGAATAGCAAGGACATGATCGGCGATCACCTTGGGGAATTATGTTATGAGGCGTATGAGAAGAGTGAGAGCATCTGTGATGGATGCCCGGTCGCCCTGGCTTTATCGGACGGGAAGGTTCACCTGGCGGAAAGAACAGTGGACTTCCCCGACGGGAAACACTATTTCGAAATAACGGCATCCCCGCTCAGGAAAGCTGAAGGACAGATAATCGGTGGCATTGAAGCCGCCAGGGAGATAACCGAAAGAAAGCGGGCCGAGGAAGAAAAAGAGAGCCTCCGGGCGCAATTACTTCAGGCCCAGAAGATGGAGGCCGTCGGCCGGCTGGCGGGCGGCGTGGCGCACGATTTCAACAACATGCTCGGGGTGATTCTCGGCTATGCCCAGCTGGCCATCACGGAAACGCCTGCCGGAGAAAAGCTGCACAGCCACCTGCAGGAGATCATCAACGCGGCCAGGCGTTCTACTGACCTGACCCGGCAGCTTCTGGCCTTTGCCCGCAGGCAGAACATCGACCCCAGGGTGCTGGACCTGAACGAGATCACAGCGAGCCTGCTGAACATGCTCCAGCGGCTGATCGGCGAGGATATCAAACTGGTGTGGAAGCCGGGGCCGAACCTGTCGCCGGTGAAAGTGGACCCGGCCCAGATCGACCAGCTTCTGGTCAACCTGGCGGTCAATTCCCGCGACGCCATCGATAGTCTGGGGGTGATGACTGTCGAGACGGAAAACGTGGCCTTTGACGAAGCGTACTGCCGGGACCACGCCGGATTTGTCCCGGGAGACTACGTTATGCTCGCTATCAGCGACGATGGCCGCGGCATTTCCAGGGAGGTTCTCGGCAAGATCTTCGAACCGTTCTTCACTACCAAGGAGACCGGCAAGGGCACGGGACTGGGCCTGGCCACGGTTTACGGAATCGTCAAGCAAAACAACGGCTTCATCAACGTTTACAGCGAGCCGGGCCAGGGGACGACCTTCAGGATCTATCTTCCCGCCGTGCAGGGTGAGGCCACGGAAGCCACGGCGGTTGAAGAGAAAATCGCCGCCGGCGGAAGCGAGACCGTGCTGATCGTCGAGGATGAGGAGGAAATCCTCAATATCAGCAAGACTGTACTCGAACGGGCCGGGTACACCGTGCTGAGTACCGCCAACCCGGCTACGGCGCTTCGCCTAGCCGAGGAACACGAGGGAGCAATCGACCTGCTGGTCACTGACGTAATCATGCCGGTGATGAACGGCAAGGATTTGAGGGACAGGCTGGTGGAGCTGAGGCCGGAGATCAAAGTTCTGTATATGTCCGGCTACACGGCCGACGTCATCGCCCAGCGGGGCGTACTGGCACCGGGAACCATGTTCCTGCAGAAGCCCTTCTCGGTCAACGCCCTGGCCGCCAAGGTGCGCGAAGCGCTGGACAGCCCGACTGCCTGAGAGTTGCGGGAAGACGGATGGCTTAGACCGCTTTAGATTGCAGATCTTACATGCTCAATAACTTTATTGACAGGTTTGTTAGCATTGACAATCTCAAATTGAACGTCGGGATGTGTCAAATTAAAAACGCGAAATACTTCATCTGCGAAAGCTTGGCCGATAGTATCAACGTCCTTGAAATCGAGTAAGACGATTTGAAAACGTTCCAGACGAGCCAGCACTCTTTTTGCCTGAGATCGTGACACAAGATTTACATCGCCATATTTAGCAAGCTTGATCGGAACCATAGTCCTGACGAATCCATAATCTTCACCAGTAGCGAATTCATCAAAGATACTTTGCGTTGTTCTCGTGGACCCAAAGTTTATTTTCATTCGGACAGATGTCCCGTTGGTATTTTCTGAATCCTCAGTTTTAGCAATCCAATCATTTTTTTCGTGAAGAAATTCAAAACCTCTGGAAAAAATCGCAAATACATCAAACATGCGGGATGTAAAGAATATTCCTTCTCCCGAATGACGCTGTTCATCAGTTGTCAGTTTGCCCTTGGCTAATTCTAAAGCGGCGTGATGTTCGTCATCTAATCCGAATTTTTGTCTCAATTTATTGAATATGCCTATCCCATTGTCATCTACTCCGATTGTGATCGATAGCGGAGTTCTGGCAATCGATATCTTACAGATTGTTCCCTCAGAATGATCTTTGACATTATTGAAGATTTCCGTAAACCCATGGAAGCATATATCTAAAATATTTCTGGAAAGATCAGGCATATAGGGCTGTACCTGTTTTTCCCAAATAATGTGTTCTTCTAAATCTGGAGTAATTCGAACGAGTTCTTCATGAACGCTTTCATGAAGCTCATAGCTTCTACTTTTGGTTTTACCACTGGCAACTATCTGCTTTTGTTCAATTAGTTTGCGTACATGGAGATAGATTGCCTGGCGTGTTAGGCCAAGCTCTCTTGCAGCAAACGTAACCAGATCTTTTTTATGACCCGCAGCAAGACTTTTCAAAAGTAAATTATCGACTTTTGAAGAACGCCGGGTGGTCCCTGTCTTTTTTTTCTTTAATTGATTCATTTAAGGATTGGAATTATCAAGGGTTACTGTAATTATTATAAAGTAAATGCAAATATATTATCAACCATTACTCAAAATATTATAAAGTATCGCAGGAAAGATTATAAAGGATAATGCGTATTATTATCAAGTTATGATGTATGGAAATAGCTATATCCACTTTGAACAAAATGGACTACCAGCAATCTTCAGGCGGTAAATCCCGGCGAAGATAGGAATCAGGTTGTCTTCATTCATGCTTCCCCTCTAATCGAACTGTTTCCTTTTTGGCAACAGTTGCTTCGGGGTCTAGCTCACCGGATGTCTCTCAGTTCCCGGATGCAGGTTTCCAACCGATGCAGGGGCGGCTCCTGGATAAACGATGGCATGAAAATATCCCCCTTTCAGGCGGAAAGGTTGAGGGTCGGGGAGACCTGGCGGGATTATATCACTGGGGGTGGATGGAAGGGATTCAGAGCTTCCACGCTGGTGGCGAGGCCCGGAATCGAACCGGGGACGCCAGGATTTTCAGTCCTGCGCTCTACCGACTGAGCTACCTCGCCACGGGGATGTAAAACCGTGCTCCAATCACCGGCGGCAGCCGGTCACTACTAAGCGCGGCACCCGCGCATTGTAGCTTTTTGCAGCCATATGTGCAATTCCCGGCAGCGCTGTGGCGGCTGCCGGCCGCTGTTTTCCGCTAAACCGCCGCTTCTCGCCGTTTGCTGACACGTCAGTGAACTGATAGTATCGGAAACCGGATCTGAAAACGGCTTCGCGGCCCTGAAACCTTCCCAAATGACCAAAACTCCCCAGCATCCAACGGACGGCTCCGGCAACACCGGTGACGTTGCCAGACTTGCGGAATTCCGCAAGCAGCTGGAAAAGGCCAAGGCCGAGATCAGGCGCCTGGAGCATCGGTTGCAGGAAGACGCGGAGCATCTGGAGCAGAAGGTGCAAGAGCGCACCCGTGAGCTTGAGGCCGTCAACCAGATCGCCGCCACTGTCAGCCGCTCACTCGATCTGGACACCATCCTCAGGGATTCCCTGGTTAAGGTGCTGGAAGTACTGGGGCTCAAGTTCGGCGCCATCTTCCTCACCAGCGAGGAGAACTCCGAGCTGAACCTGATGGTCGAGCAGGGGCTGCCGGACGATGTGGTCAAAGAGATGCAGGTTACCTCCGTGGGCGAGACCTGCCCGGGCATCGTGGCGCTAAGGGGCGAGCCGCTCCTCGTGAACGACTTCCAGCAGGCCGGCCACGCCATGGGTCCGATCAATAAATACTCCGAGTTCAAATCCATGGCAGGCGTCCCGCTGGAATCCAAGGGCAAGGTGCGTGGCGTCCTCTGCCTGATCAGTCGCCAGCCGGAGCGCTTCAGCAACCAAGACATCAAGCTGCTGGTCGCCATCGGCAGTGAAATCGGCGTCGGCATCGAGAACGCCTGGCTTTACGAAAAATCTTACGCCCACTCGAAGAAGATGGAGGAGCTGTCGATGACCGACAGCCTCACCGGCCTCTTCAACCGGCGGCACTTCTACCGCCGCCTCAAGGAGGAGACGGCCCGGGCCAGGCGACAGAAGCACGCCCTGTCACTGCTGGTCGTCGATCTCGACAACCTCAAGGATTACAACGACGCCCTCGGGCACCTGCGTGGCGACGAGGCCCTGCGAGCCGTCGCCCAGGCGATTACCGCCAGCATCCGGCAGGATGTGGATGGCGGCTTTCGATACGGCGGCGATGAGTTCGCCGTCATTCTCCCCTACAGCGATAGCGTAGAAGCCGTCGAGGTGGCTGAGCGCATCCGCAGTACCTTTATCGATTTCGGGCTGAATGGCACCAGCCTCAGCATCGGCCAGGCCGAATTCGACCACGAAGAGCAGGTCGATGATTTCGTCACCCGTGCCGATTCGGCCATGTACTTCGCCAAGAATTCCGGAGGCAACCGGGTGCACAAGGCCTGATCGGGCCCGCGAAGTGTTAAAATCTTTTTCCCGGGAACAACCCGGGAGAGATATTTTCAAAACAGCGACCTGGGGAATTCCATGACCGAGATTTATCAGAACTACATCGGGGGCAATTGGATCGACTCCGCCTCCGGTGAGACCTTCGCCAACACCAACCCGGCTGACACGGACGACGTCGTCGGGCATTTTCAGGCTTCCACCGCTGAGGACGCACGAGCCGCAATCGACGCCGCCGAGGCGGCGAGAGCCGAATGGCGGGAGACCAGCGCCCCCAAACGGGGCGAGATACTGGCGCGCGCCGCCCGTCTGATCGAGGTCGATGCCGCGCGCATCGCCGAGGAGCTGACCCGCGAGGAAGGCAAGACGCTGGTCGAGGCCAAAGGCGAGACCGCCCGCGCCGTGCAGGTCTTCGATTACTTCGCCGGCGAGGGGCGGCGGCTCAGCGGCGAGACCACGCCCTCGGAGTTCGGCCGCACCCTGCTTTATACGGTGCGCGAGCCCCTGGGAACGGTGGGCATCATCACTCCCTGGAACTTTCCCATCGCCATCCCCGCCTGGAAGCTGGCGCCGGCGCTGATCAGCGGCAACACCGTGGTCATGAAGCCGGCGAGCGGCGCCCCCAAGACCTCACTTAACATCGTCCGGATACTGGCCGAGGCCGGCTTGCCGGCGGGCGTGCTCAATTTCGTCACCGGCTCCGGCTCGGTGGTCGGCAGTGAAATATCCGGCAACTCCGTGGTCAAGGGCGTTTCCTTCACCGGTTCCGATACGGTCGGCTGTGGCATTTATGGCCAGGTTACCGGCCGCGGTGGCAAGGCGCAGTGTGAGATGGGCGGCAAGAATCCGGTCATCGTTCTCGAGGATGCCGACATCGACAAGGCGGTCAATCAGTCGATCATGGGCGCCATGTGGTCCACCGGCCAGAAGTGCACCGCGACCAGCCGCGCCATCGTCCACAAGGATGTGGTCGAGGAGTTCACCACCAAAGCGGTTGCGGCCGCCGCCGCCATCCGGATCGGCAACGGGCTCGACGAGAATACCCAGGTCGGTCCATCCATTGACGAGGCTCAGTTGAACACCGTGCTTACCTACATCGAGGCCGGGAAAAACGAGGGCGCCAGACTGCTGACCGGCGGCAACCGGCTTTTCGAACCGCCGTATGACCGGGGCTGGTTCGTCGAGCCCACCGTCTTCGGTGACGTCGACCCCGGCATGGTGGTCGCCCGGGAGGAGATCTTCGGCCCGGTACTGGTGATCATCCCCGTCAATGATTTTGAGGAAGCGATGAGCGTGGCCAACGATACGCGCTTCGGCCTGGCGGCTTCTATCTGCACCCGGGATATCTCACGGGCCATGGAGTTTGTCGACCGCATCGAAGCGGGCCTAGTACACGTTAATTCGCCCACGGTCGGCGCCGAGGTGCAGGTGCCCTTCGGCGGCATGAAGGATTCCAGCACCGGCACCCGCGAACAGGGCCGGGTGGCCGTGGATTTCTACACGCAGATCAAAACCGTTTACCTGGAGTATTGAAAGTGA
>JAENWV010000134.1 GCA_016650015.1 Thermoleophilia bacterium
CCTCTTAAAACGACCTCGTGTTGCACTTGGGAGTTGAATCCACCCTGCAATCGGTTCCCTCACGGATGGACAATGGTACTCGATCAACTCGTATCTCATGTCTTCTTCATCTGCTTTGATATATGACATGTCGCGCATGATCCTGATAGACAATTCGCCTCCGGGTACGTCAGGCTGTGCCATCACTTCGCCGATGGCGTCGTCGTATGTCAAGGACACGGTCACCGTCACGGGAACGGCCGATGACCAGTACAGCTATTACAAGTATCTGCTCGAATATGGCCTGGGGGCGTCGCCCTCATCCTGGACCACGATCAACTCCCAGACCAATATGCCGGCAATCATCAACGGCACGCTCGGTAGCTGGGACACGACCAGTCTCATTGACGGACAACTTTACACCTTGCGCCTGACCGTCACCGACAGGGCCGGCAACCCGGGAAATCAGACCGTGACGACCCGTCAGGTCTATGTAGACAACAACCCCCCGTGTTTTCAGCCGTAACGGCATCGTTGATCAACAGCAACAGCTCCACGATTAGCTGGACCACAGACGAAGGATCGAACTCACAGGTACGCTATGGCACCAGCTCAGGCAGCTATATAAACTCCACAACGCTCGATCCGACGATGGTCACTTCGCACAGTCAGGCGCTTTCGGGGCTGCAGCCGTCGACAACATATTATTATCAGGTGCTTTCAACCGACAACGGCGGGAACCAGTCGATTTCAGCGGAATACAGCTTTACTACCGCCAATCTCACAATCATCCAGCCGTATCCCGCACTCGGCAAGGACACTTATTTCGATACGACCCAGCCTACCTGGAACCGTGGCGTCGAAACCTCGATGAGCGCGGGCGACAACGCCGCTTCCGGCCTGGGCACCATCCGCAGCGCCATCCGTTTCGATTTGTCAGGCATACCAGTGAGCGCCACCATCAAGTCGGCAAATCTTTCCCTTTACCAGATGGGACAGGGCGACCCCAACCCCCAAACGCTGAATGTCCATTATCTCACTCGCGACTGGGCTGAAGGGACCGGACAGGGTTCAGCCACTGGCGATGGCGCAACCTGGAATACGTATAACGGCGTCAATAACTGGACAGCGGCCGGCGGCGACTTCAATGGCGCGGCCAGCGGCAGCGCCACGGCGCCGAATTCCACGGTCACATGGGTCAACTGGGATCTGACCACGCTTACGCAGTCCTGGGTGAATACTTCTGTAACAAATTATGGCGTTATTATCAAACAAAACGTTGAAGCCCCAGCAGGCACCGATTACAAGAGCTACTACTCGTCGGATTACACCTTGAATGTCTCACTGAGGCCTAAGATCACGATTGAATGGTTCGGCAACGACACGACGCCTCCCGCAGTTGGCGAGATTCGCGCCGAGAACGTGACCCGAACGTCGACTGACATCAAATGGTCCACGGACGAGCAGGCAAACTCCCAAGTCGAATACGGCACTACCACCAGCTACGGTTCCAGCACTTCCATCGCCCAGGCGATGGTGAATCAGCACACAGTTGCGCTGCCAGGTCTGACCGAGGATACTGTCTACCACTACCGCGTCAAATCAACCGACCTGTTTGGAAACACCACGGTTTCCGGGGATCATGTTTTCCAGACGGCTAAGCTTGTTACCATACAGCCAGCTTCTGTCCAGGGTCAGGATACATGGATTACAAACTCCGGAGCGACGCTTAACTACGGGGGATCGACTGACCTCAACATTGGTAACCAAAGTGCCGCCAGCGATAACCGGCGTAGCCTGCTCAAGTTCGATCTGTCTGCGATTCCTGTCGGCTCCACGATAAACTCGGCGACAATGTCTCTTTACCAGCACGCCCAACAGGACGCAACTATTCCACAGCTGGGCGTATATTACGCCACCCACTCCTGGACCGAAGGTACGGGAAACGGAACCGCCACCGCGGACGGCGCCACCTGGAACTCTTACAACGGCATCAGCAACTGGACAAGCAGTGGCGGGGATTTTAACGGAACTGCGCAGGCTACCGCGACCGCGCGAAGTTCAAACGCCTGGGTGGATTTCTCGATAACGGGCCTGGCCCAAAGCTGGGTCAGCGGCACTTTCGCCAATGAGGGCATGTTCGTGAAGAAGTCCGGGGAGAACCCGGCGGTAAGCGACTATAAAACCTTTTATTCCTCGGATTACCTCGGCGATTCATCTCTAAGGCCAAAACTGGTCATCGAGTATGTGCCCGCTCCTGGATCAATGACCCTGACCATCAACGAAACCTATAATCGCGACGCCAGTCCGGGCGGAGGATCCGTCGGTTTCGGCAACGTCAGTCCGGGAAGCAACTATGATGTAGGCGAAGGAGGTCTGCCCCCATACGCGGTCAAACTCCAGATAAAGTCCAACACCATGTGGGGGTTGAAGGTGGTGGCGACTGGAGACCTTGCCCAGAGCAATCCGCTGAACACAATCGATATCGCCAATCTCAAATGGAAGCAGGACGGAGAGGCGCCGGCATCCTACCACTCTATGGATAAGACCCCGGCTGAAACTGTGATATTAAGCGGGCAGCCTCCAACCGACAGCTATCCGTTCTTCTTTGATTACAGGCTGGCCGTACCGTCCCTAGCGGTCTCTGGAAGCTATTCGACCACGGTTGTCTATACGGCGTATCCATCCTGACGGCAAACCCGGCGCAACGGGAGTATTCAGCCGTCTAGCATTACGTATGTAACCCTTCCCAGTGCCGGGTCTCCAATCTTCAAAACCTTGAAATCCGTCGATGGCCTTCCATCCAGGGTCACGCCAAGCGAATTATTGACTTCGAGCGTGACGGAAAAGTTATGCGAAGCCGAATCGACATTTGTGACGGGATTGGCATGCACGCTGGCTGAGCCGGAAAACAGCATGGCAATGATAAGAATCGCCAAAGCAGAAACCTTAAAAGTTGCACGGTGCGAAGAAAAAATGACGGTTTGCCTCCATGGAGCTGCAAGGACACCGCGGAGGCAATGCTCTCATGAACGCCATAATCTGTCAACCGGACCAGCAACCACGATTCTCCGTAAAAGGCTGCTAGTAAGCCTTAAGCTACAACGGGTTCAGCATCCCTGATCAGCTGCAGGAAGCAGTGCGCAAGCCTGAATCTACAACTGGTTCAGCATGTCATCGATCATGCCGATCTCTGCCAGCAGGCTGATGAGTTGTGCGGCCGAGCGCGCTTCCAGGAGCTCGTGGCGAGCATCTTCAATTCGACCTTCATGAATATATGATCTGGCAAGGTCCACCTCATGACTGATAAGATCGCGGACCAGTTTTTGCGTTTCCCCATCGTCCAGATTGATCATGCTTGAATCA
Organism: Thermoleophilia bacterium; assembly: GCA_016650015.1. Taxonomy (GTDB): domain Bacteria; phylum Actinomycetota; class Thermoleophilia; order BMS3ABIN01; family BMS3ABIN01; genus JACRMB01. The sequence continues at coordinate 3,346 of JAENWV010000134.1, forward strand.
CCCATCGAAGGAAATAGCTCGCTGAGAGCGATGAGCTCCGGTTTTGGCTCTGGTGACGGTGCAGGCGTTGTCCCTGGTGCCATCGTCGCCTCAGGAGCTTCCTTGGCCTGTTGGGCCGCGCGCAGCTCATCCAGTTCTTCCTCAAGCTCGTGGCGCACTCCCCGTCTCCTGCGCACCAGCCAGGAAACCAGGGCAATCAGTAAAATAACTCCCGCGGCAATTCCAAGCACGATCTTCCAGGGAATTACCCAGAAGGAACTGGATACGATGATCGGGGTGCCGTCAGGCATATAGCCAATTTCCGCCTTGGCGGTATATCGTCCGAACAGGTAGTGACTTTCCCATTTTACAACGTTCCGCCTCGCTGATTCCGGCAGCACTACCCATTCTGAAACCGGAATCTCAGCTGTCGTCTGTCCGAGGATATTCGTGATGATCACGCGTCCGGACGGCTTCAGGTGCGTATTGCCCTGGTTTCTGAAGACCAGTCCAATATCGATAGGGCCATACTCGGATATCGCCGGGACTTCCGGCGGGTCAAGCGTGCCTTCCTGGCGCACCGTACCAGCCACCTTTATCAGGAAAAGTGCGCCTATTCGGCTGGTTATATTTATCGCCGAACCCTGTTCATCCTGCGTTTCATAGGTGGAAGAGGCGAAAAGCGCTGCGTAATGCCCGCCAGGTTCAGCATTTTTTGGCACATTCACTTTCGTGCGGAACGTCACCGTCTCACCATGCTTGATAACAATGCTCGATATTTCCGGTTCCAGCCAGCGACGGGCCCCCCAGGAGCCGTCTTCGTCACCTAAAAATACAGTCGCCTGCGCGGGATCCTCCGAGCCTTCAAAATCCTCGACTGAAAATTCCACCGTCAGGGTAGTGCCGGTTCGATTGGCAACCACAATGTCCCGCGAAACACTGTCTCCCGGTTTCATTTCCAGCTCGACCTTGGTGGGGGAAATGACAAACTGACCGGTAACCGCATCATCATGTTTCTCGACAGTGTATGCACTTGCGTCGATGGGGTGGATAAAACAGATGAGCAGTAGCGCGATAGACGCGATAAGCGCAGATCTGATTATGCCAGGCCATGAAATGAGCACGAGCGTGCCTTGCCACCAGCGCGGCATTTCGGTTCGTCTGGAAGACGATGGTTTCAAACTATGACGTTTGGTCAATGTGATGTTTATCATGATTCGAGGTCTAAACTTCGCTTCCACGCCGCACTTTTCCTGCAATTACGAGGTAGTGAGCCATATGATTAAGCGTCCGGAAAGAGCGATGGAATCGGCACCCTTGGTCATAGCCGGTGAGCCGGTAGCGGCCATTTCCAGATTGTAGCCGAGATCGTTGTTGCGGCTAGAGCTGCTGCTAGCTCAATCGCTTTGAATATGCCAAAGCTATTGAGCTATTGCTCCACCAGGCCCATAGAAAAAGCCCAGTTCCCAAAACCTAAGAACTTGCGTTCAAAAGTTTCGGCAGCTGGGCTCTCTCTGGGGAGACCCCTGGC
>JAENWV010000067.1 GCA_016650015.1 Thermoleophilia bacterium
CGGACGGGGTCAACTGGACCAAGATGACCGAGGTCATGGCCGCCCTCGTCCTTTCACCGGTGATCGGCATGGCGGTCGGCTTCGTCCTGATGATGATCTCGCGGCGCATACTGGCCGCCATGCGCCTGGACATCGAGCGCGCCGACGGATTCTACAGGAAGATGCAGATCTTCTCCTCGAGCTTCGTTTCCTTTACCCACGGCTCCAACGACGCCACCAAGGTCATGGGTATCATCGCCCTCTTCCTCGCCGCCCACTACAATTACACCGAGCTCTATGTGCCGGTCTGGGTGATCATGGCCTGCGCTGCGGCGATGGCGCTAGGTACTTACCTGAGCGTTCTCTCCATGCGGCTGATCCGGACCATGGGCGAGGGTATCACCCAGCTTCATCCGGTGCACGGTTTCTCGGCTGAGACCGGCGCCGCCGCGGTTATCTTCACGGCTTCGCGCCTGGGCCTGCCGGTCTCGACGACCCACGTCGTGACTTCGGCGGTGACCGGCACCGGCATGGCCTCCGGTCTGAGTAATGTCGGCTGGCGAACCTTCCGTGATATAATTCTGGCTTGGCTGATCACCCTGCCTTTTTGTGCGGGAGTGGCGGCGGCCTCCTATTACGTCCTGTCAATCTTCGGGTAGGTAGGTAATTATGGGATTCCTGAGCAAAATGAAGGAGGCGCTCACCGGGGCCTCGGTCGAGGGAACGGTGAGAGATCTGGGCATGGCCAGCGAGAATCGCACCCTGGACCAGATTTTGAATATGGCCGATCTGGTCGTTACCATCACCGAGCGGCTGTTTGACGTGGTCAAGTTCTACTGCGCCGACGCCTGCCAGGCAATGGAGCGGGCCGCCGGCGAGCTCGACGCTCTGGAGAGCCAGGCCGACGCCATGAAAGGCGAAATCCTGCGCGGCCTGACCGCGGGTGGTTTCTTCCCGATCAGCCGCGCCGACCTGTTCCGGCTGGTTGTCGGCCTGGACAAGATCGCCAACTTCGCCACCGGCGCGGCGGACCGGCTGGTCATGCGCCGCTTTGACCTTTCCCCCGAGATCAACCACCTGCTGGAAGAAATGGCGGAGACGGACCTGCGCGCCGTGCGCAAGCTGCGTGACGCGATCATGACCATGCGGCCCAACATGCGTGAGGCCGAGGAATTGTCCGAGGAGGTCGACCACATCGAGAGTGAAGTGGATGACATCTACGTCAAGATCTACGGCATCCTCTTCGAGATGGACACCGACTTCAAGACGTTCCATCAGCTGAAGGCGATCATCGAGCGGCTGGAAGAGGTCGCTGACCGGGCTGCCGACTGTGCCGAGACGATCCGGCTGATCGCGGTCCGGCACCTGGAAATCCAGTAGGTCCCGGGGCGATGGCCCCGAACCTGACTCCCCTGGAACGGCTGCGGTGGAGTGGCATCGCTCCCGACCGTGGGCTGGGCCAGAATTTTCTCATCGATTCCAACATCCTCGACGTCATCGAGCGGACGGCGGCGCTGGCTGCCGGCGACGTGGTGCTGGAGGTCGGCCCGGGACTGGGCGTGCTCACGGAGAGGCTGCTCGACCGCTGTGGCGTGGTCCACTGCATCGAAATGGACCGGCGGCTGTCCGGGATGCTCGAGGACGAGTTCGGGGCGCGTCCCGGCTTCAACCTGCACCTGGGCGACGCGGTGCGCTTCGACCTGGAATCGCTGCGGCCGCCGCCGGTGAAGTTTGTCGCCAACCTGCCCTATAACGTCGCGGCGCCCCTGGTGATGAGGAGTTTTGCAGAGCTGCCATCGCTGCATTTATGGTGCCTGATGCTGCAGAAGGAGATCGCCGAACGGCTGTTCTCGGCTCCGGGCAGCGCCAACTATGGCGGTGTTTCGGTAATGACCCAGCTGATGGCGGAAAAGGTTTCAGCCCGGCCGGTGCCGCCAACGGTTTTTTATCCGCGTCCGCGGGTGAATTCGAGCCTGCTGGCATTCCAGCGGCGGCAGGGTGGAGGCTATACGGCGGCCAACTTCCCGCGGGTGAAGGCAGTCGTTTATGCCGCCTTCGCCCACCGGCGCAAGAAGCTGGTGAACAGCCTGGCGGAAGCGTGGCCAGATGTGCTGCCGGCGGAATCGCTCGGCGAATCGCCGGGCGGCCGATCGATCGCCGGTCGCAAGCGACTTCTGGAGGCGCTGCTGGCGGAGGCGGGTCTGGGCATCGGCGTGCGTCCGCAGGAGCTGGCGCCGCCCCAGTTTGAGAAACTGGTCAGGATAATGGATAAAAACGATCTGTTCGGCTGAAGTATTCCCTGGGCCCCTGGGTTTCATGAAGGCAAAATGACATGCACGATTCTTCCTCGAAGATAGCAGAGGTGCCGGCGCCGGCCAAGATCAATCTTTGCCTGCATGTCGGCGCGCGTCGTTCCGACGGTTACCATCCTGTCTGTTCGGTCATGGAAAAAATCAGGTTGTTCGATACGCTGAGGACGATGCCCGAGGCCGAGGGGACGGGGATCCGCCTGACCGGCTCCGATATACCTCCCGAAGAGAATATCGTCATGCGGGCGGCCCGGGCGCTGGAACGGGAGATAGGCCGTAATCTTGACGTGGACATCGAACTGAAGAAGGAGATACCGGTGGCCGCTGGGTTGGCAGGAGGCAGTTCGGACGCCGCCGCAATCCTCAAACTGCTGGTGTTCATGTTCGATCTGGAGGTGCCCCGGGAGCGTCTGCAGGCCGTGGCGCTGGAACTGGGCGTCGACGTGCCCTTTTTTCTGGCCACTGGGCCGCAACTGGCGCAGGGAGTCGGCGATCGGCTTGAACCGGTCGAGGACTTTCCTGACTATGCCATCGTGCTGGTAAAGCCTCTCGTGGCGCTGTCCACGGCGAAAGTCTATGAACGCTATGATGAGATGCCGGGCCGGTCGCACTCTGGCCGCGCGGCCGGAGACCCGGAAACAACCGGCTTCGAACAGCGATGCCGGCAGCTGCGGGATGGCCTGGCCGATCTGCGGGGGGCCGAATCGCTGGCGGCAATCCTGCACAATGACCTGGAGGCGCCGGCGCGTACCTTTTTCCCCGATCTGGACCGCCTGAAGGAAGAGATCATGGCCACCGGCGCGCTGGGAGCGCTGATGAGCGGCAGCGGTTCCGCCGTCTTCGGCATTTTCATGGACCGTGACGCCGCCGATGCCGCCGCCACCAGGCTCCGGCCATCATATCGTCAGGTCTGGGCCGCCGAGCCTTTCCGCGAATAACCCCGCGAATAACCTCGCGAATAACCCCGCGAATAACCCCATGCATAACAACCGGTTTCAGCCAGCGAAAATCCGCATGGCCTTTTTTCACGCCTTCAACCAGGAACCGGATAAACCCACCAAATTGCAGGATTTAATATCTTTCCGGTCATCTTGATACGAACGGTCTCAGGGAAAAAATCCGGCTTTATCGGCGATTTCCCCGATTCTATATATTTTGAAAGCGGGTAGGATTTGAGCAGTCACAAACGGTGAGGGGTCGGGCAAGGACTGCCAGACGAGCGTAAAGTTTGAAGCCGGCCCCAGGGGGGAGCTGTGTCAGGCAAAGTTTTCAAAGTTGAGTACCACCACCCTGGCGGGCAAGGCCAGATAGAGTCGCTTGACTCGTTTGGCTTTGCCCGCCGCCCGCTTTTTTCGGCAGCAGTTTTACGGCAACCGGCGGCACTGGAACATCGCGGGGGCAGGACCGCGCCCTGGACGGCCCGCCCCGCATCGTTGCCGGCAGCGGATTAAGCAGGAACACACCGGTCAATCCAGAATTTTCAGGTTCGGTGTCCCTGGACCCCCTGAAAGGGCGAATGTCGGAAAGGAAACAATGAACGAGCAGGGTTTTCTGGCATTGGTGAAAAAGCACGGACACTATGGCTCGAAGGGCGAGGCCAACCGCGCCGCCCATGCCGTTTTCGGCACCATCAAGGGCTGGTTGTCGCCGACCGCATCAAACGAGATCCGCCAGGCGCTGACGCGGGATGCTTCCCAGCTCTGGCAGTATGCACCCGTGGCCTGTGGCGGCGGTCTCAGGGAAGTGTCGGGGAGCGGTGAGACAACGATCCGGTCAGCCCATTTTATTCTCAAGGTGCAGCAGTTAGGTAAATATCGTTCTTCCGTGGAGGCTCGACGGGCGACCTGTTCGGTGTTCAGCGCCGTCGCCAGGTCGCTCAAGGAGGATCCCGGCAGGTCCCTGGGACAGGTATTTCCTCCGGAGATAATGGGAGCGTGCCGCGTCAGCAACAGCTGGGCGGCTTGATTCAATAATCGTCATTCCTAAAGAAGGGGGCCGGATGACAGGAAGTCAGGCAGAAACAAAGTGGCTGAGGATGTTGGAGGATGCGGGAGAGATTGATCTGATCGGTTTCACGGTCGAGGCCCTGGACGGCATTGCCGGAAGGATCGAGCAGATGCTTTACTGGACTGACGCGAGGACGCCGGATTACCTGGTCGTGGATATGGGCCGCTGGCCGTTCGGCCACAAGTCGGTTCTTTCGGTGAGAATGATCGAGGATCTGGACACGGAGAAGCGGAGCCTGAGGATCGGCCTCAGCAAAAGGCAGATCCGCACGGCGCCCGAGTTTCTTCCCAGCACCTGATTGAAGCGAAGTATTCATTGAAGGGGGTTTCCCCTTGTGAGCAAGACGGCCGGCTCTCCTTTGGGGGGGCTGGCCGCACGATTTCCGGGGATGATCGGCGGTGAGAAAAGGCTTTGGCGGCCGATTGTGCCAGATGGCTCCTTTCTTGACCTTTCTTGCCTGCTCTACTATACTTTTTGCGCCTTCGTTGGCTGCCCTTGGGGCGTAGCCAAGTGGTAAGGCAACGGGCTTTGGTCCCGTGTACCGGAGGTTCGAATCCTCCCGCCCCAGCCATAGAAGTGCACTACTAGAGCGAGGGGCTCGCTCCTTTTTTTGTCCGCCCACATATGGGGCAAACAGGGTTTTCCGTCCAAAGGAGCGGTTAATTTTCCAATCCATGCAGTCTGCCTCTGACGAAGAATCAAGGCGATCACTGACCGTCATAGTACTGGCGGCCGGACTCGGCACACGTATGAAGTCGAAGACTCCAAAAGTGTTGCACGAGGTCTGCGGCAAGCCGATGATCGTCTGGGTCAACGAGGCGATCGAGGCCATAGAAGCGGATCGGACGCTTGTGGTTCTGGGTGACGGCGTCGAGTCGGTGCATCAGGTGCTGCCCCAGTCCACGCGGGTGGTTATGCAGGAACGGCAGCTGGGGACAGGTGACGCGGTCCGGGCGGCACGGGCGGCGCTGGGAGATTTTGAAGGTGACATTCTGGTGATGTGCGGCGATACGCCTCTGGTCACCGGGGAAGCGCTCAGGGGGCTGCTCAAGATGCATGCGTCCAGCGCGCCAGCCTGCACGCTGATGACGGTGGAGCTGGCCGACCCGTCTCATTACGGCCGGATTTGCCGGGACGATGACGGGCGGGTGACCCAGATCATCGAGCACCGGGACGCGACGGAGGAGCAAAAAAAGATTTGTGAGGTCAACGCCGGCGTCTACGTTTTTGAGGCGCCGGCACTCTGGGAAGCGCTGGCCGAGGTGGGCATTGATAACGTGCAGGGCGAGGTTTACCTGACCGACGTCATCGGCATCATGGCCGGCCACGGGCAGGTGGTGCTGGCTCACACGGACGAGGATGCCAGCGTGGTGCTGGGCGTGAACTCCCGGCTGGACCTGTCGGTCGTCACCGGGATCATGCGGCAGCGCATACTGGAGCATCACATGCTTTCGGGGGTTACCATCACCGACCCGGCAAGCACTTATGTGGAATCCGGCGTCCGGATCGGCCGGGACACGGTTATCGAGCCGATGACGATGCTGGCGGGTGATACGGTTATCGGGGAAGATTGTGTTATCGGCCCGTCGACGACGATGATCGACAGTTCGGTGGACGACGGTTCGACGGTGGTTTCCTCCCACCTGAAAGGCGCCGAGATCGCCGCCGGTTGCAGGGTGGGGCCGTTCGCCTATCTGCGCCCGGGGGCAAGGCTGGAAGCAGGCGCCAAAGCCGGCACTTTTGTCGAGATCAAGAACAGCCTGGTGGGTGAGGGTGCCAAGGTGCCGCACCTGAGCTATATCGGTGACGCGGAGATCGGGGCCGGCACTAATATCGCCGCTGGAAACATCACCGCCAACTACGACGGCGAAAACAAGCACCGGACGGTGATCGGCAGTAACGTCAACACCGGGGCGGACACGGTTTTTGTGGCTCCGGTGGAGGTCGGCGACAACGCCATGACCGGCGCCGGCTCGGTGATCACCGGCGACGTGCCGGCGGGAAGCCTGGGCATCGCCCGATCCCGCCAGCGTAACATCGATGGGTATGCCGGCAGGAAATCGCAGAAAAGCCGGGGCGGGGATGAAGACTGATCACCTTCCCGGGGCGGGATTGAGGAACGGGAGAGTTTTTCGGGCGGGAATTAAGAACGGTGCGGCACGGATGTCCGAGCAGCGAAATTTTTTGGTAATGTCACTGGTTCACAGCGTCCATGAGGAGAAAAGATGATCTCAAGCAGTATTCTGACCCAGAACAGCAAGCGTCTGATGCTGTTCTGCGGCCGCAGCAATCCTGACCTGGGCCAGAAGATCGCCGACCAGCTGCAGATCATGCTGGGCGATATCGAAACCACGACTTTCAGTAACGGCGAAATTTACATGCGCTACCGGGAGAACGTGCGCGGCAGCGACGTCTTCCTGATCCAGTCCACCAGCCCGCCGGTGAACGACAACCTGATGGAACTGCTGATCATGATCCAGGCGGCCCGGCTGGCCTCGGCCCGGCGTATCACGGCGGTCATGCCCTGGCTGGGCTACTGCCGCCAGGATAAGAAAAGCGCCGGCCGCGAGCCGATCACCGCCAAGCTGGTGGCGGACCTGTTGCAGGTGGCGGGCGCCGACCGCGTGCTGACCATGGATTTGCACCAGGGGCAGGTGCAGGGTTTCTTCAACATACCGGTGGACCACATGACGGCTTTGTCCATCCTTGCCGGCTACTTCCGGCTGAAACAGATCCCCGAGGATGAGATGGTCGTGGTGTCGCCGGACGTCGGTGGTTCCAAGCGGGCGAAAAAGTTCGCTGACAAGCTGGGCGCCGTGGACCTGGCCATCCTCAACAAGACCCGGCCTGAGCATAATGTGGCCGAGATCATGGAAGTGATCGGTAACGTCAAGGGCAAGACGGCGATCATGGTCGACGACATTATCGACACCGCCGGCACCATCACCGCCGGCGCTGAGGTGCTGATGGACATGGGCGCCCGCGAGGTCTATGTGGCGGCCACGCACCCGGTCCTTTCCGGTCCGTCATACGAGCTGCTGGAACAGTCGCCGGTCAAGGAAATGGTGGTAACCGACACGCTGCCCTTGAATCTGGAGAAGAAGACCAGCAAAATAAGGGTTTTGTCGATAGCCTCGACCCTGGCGGACACGATTCAGAGCGTCTTCCGGGACGAGTCGGTAAGTAAATTGTTCGAAGGTAATGACCAATTATTCTAGGAAGTCTGGGAGTGAGAGATGAAGAAAGTTGAAGTGACAGTCAAAGAGCGGGACAGCTTCGGCAGCCCCGAATCGCGGCGCCTGCGCAAGGAAGGCTGGATCCCCGGTGTGCTTTATGGCGGCGGCGGCGATGGCAAGCCGCTATCGGTCGAGGCGAAGGCGCTCAAGCGGGCGCTCGGCCACGAGCGTGGCAACGTCATCCTGGAGCTGACCTTCGACGAACAGAAAAAGGCCCATCCGGCGATTCTCAAGGAATATCAGAACGACCCCATCAGCGGCCATCTGCTGCATGTGGATTTCATGGAGGTCCGCATGGACCAGGCCATCGACTCCACGGTGCGCGTAGAGCTGGCCGGCGCCGCCGCGGGCGTGAAAGAGGGCGGCATCCTCGACCATGGTCTGCGCGAGCTGCATATCCGCTGCCTGCCG
>JAENWV010000031.1 GCA_016650015.1 Thermoleophilia bacterium
ATGACCAGATCCGAAAAGTCACAGAACGTTTGAATCACAGGCCAAGAAAAAAACTTGGCTTCAAAACACCGTTTGAAGAGTTCTTCAAAACTGATAGTTTATTAACCGTTGCACTTAAGAGTTGAAGCTGCGACTGAAGTTTACGGGCACAATCGATAATTGTGAATCGATATTAGATATTTGTATGTTTACTTGTTGTCAAGAAAATTGTTTTAGCTCATAATATTAGTCATGACAAATCTTTATATTATTTTGAAGCGGCACAAGATCAACATTCTGGTCTATGCCGCTTTTTTCGTAGTCGCATTCGTCGCCTATTATTCGATTTTGAATAATACGTTCATCGGGGATGATTTTGACCTTATCGATAAGGTTAATCGCGCGGATTTCCCCAATTTATGGCCTCTTTTTATTGTCAACAAAGTATCCATGAGACCACTTGTATTTTTCATTTTATGGATACAGAGTAGCTTTTTTGGCAATGAAGCATCAATACCCTCTCATATTTTGAGTGTTGGCCTTCACGCAGGTTGCGCATGTCTTTTATTCTGGCTTCTTGGCAAAATTAAAGTCAGCACTACTACTGCGTTACTCGCTGCTCTTATGTTTTTATTGACTCCAGTAGCGCCTGAGGCCATAACCTGGTCAGTTGTCAGGTTCGATGTAACAGTTCTTTTATTTATGCTTTTGGCTATTGGGTTCTACGCAGAATATCTGAAGCAGAGAGCAGCCAGATTTTATTATGGAGCACTAGCTGCCTCGACGGCGGCGATATTCAGTAAAGAGACAGCAGTTACTCTGCTTGTTTTAATTCCAGCGTTAGATTTACTTATGGGAAACGACCTTGTAAAAAATCAGATTGGTTTGGACGAAAACGACTGGGAAAAGAGGCTCAAAGGCGCCGCAGTGCGGCTTCTACCTTTTTTTATACCGTTTACCATCTATTTTAGTATTCGATATATCGCTATAGGCAAAGTGTTTGGCAGCTATCAAAATGTTTCATTTATTGGCATTCCAATCCCGGCATCTACGGCTCATTCCTTCTGGACGCTTCTTGCGCCACTTAATAACTTGATATTCAGCAAAACCGAGATTCTTAGTTTTGGCGGCTTATTTTTAGTAATGACAGTAGCCTCATTACTAACGGTTTTATTTCGATGGCGCCACAACTCTCCGTGCACAAGGCATTCCTGGATCTTTCTCGTTTTTTTCTTCTTGATTTCGTATACGCCGATTTTCAGCCCGATATTTATTATGGGATTGAATAACGGTCTGCGGGAAAGCCGATATCTTTATATACCCATGATGGGCTTCATTTCGGTAATAATCGTGGGGCTGCTTGAATTCGGATGGAAAAATATATTTTGGCGGATGCCAATTGTGGGGTTACTGGTTGTCTCGCTCCCCATTTCCTTTTTTTGCCTGAATCAAAATAACAGGGCGTGGGAACGGACAGCCCTGATCTCATATTTTCTTCCACGGGAAACCCAAAGATTATTGCCGGATCCACCTCCGGGATCAAAACTGTACTTTGTGGGTGTGCCTGAATGGTCGGGCGCTTATCTGTATACAAATGGGTTTCCCGTGGCGATAAGATGGACTTATGGAAGACCGGATCTGTTTGTGACAAATCCGACTCTCAAACCAGGGGAAGAAATCCCACGCGAGCCGGATGTTTTCCTGTTCGCTTTCGATGAAGAAAAGGAACAACTGACCATGATAAGAGATCCCCAGGGGTGGTCTTTTCCATAACCTGGATACGAGACTTTCATGCAGTTGAAGTCGGGATATGACCACACACATGTCGGGAAGTTTTAATGTGCACAAAGCGACATAATTCGGAAGTGTCAGTGTAAAAACTGTCCGCGAGATTGTCTGCCTGCTAAGTCTTATAAAGTTTCCATGATAAAAATGAGCTTGTCGCGATGAAAATATTGCAAGTGGTAGCCAATACCAGGTACGGTGGCATGCCCTTTCATGTGCTGACCCTCTCGAAAGGGCTAAAAGAGCGCGGACACGAAGTCGGGCTGCTCAGCCTGGACGAGGGACCGCTGCTCGACGAGTTTGCTGGGGCGGGCATACCGGTCACTTACATGCCATTACTCGGGCGGAGGGCAAGACGGGACCCGGTAACGCTGTTCAGGTCGGCCGGCATGGTGCGGAAGACCATCCGCGGCAATAATCCCGACATCGTCCACACCCACGGGCCGCGGGCACATTTCTTCGTCGATATGGCGCAGTTATTTCAAAATGGCCCCGCCGTGGTCTCGAGCGTTCATGGCTCTTTCTCCCAGTTTGTTTCCGGCAACCGGGGTGAATACGGTTGCGCCGCAAGCGCGCTCAAAAAAATCCAGTATGGCGGCATCGACAAACTGACGGCGCGAAGATCGGCCATGATGATCGCCGTCTGCGAGGCTACCCGAAAGGAGCTGATTCAGGCGTTGAAGATCGCTCCGGATAAAGTGCGGGTGGTGAGGAACGGCATCGAAGAGCGCCGCGTTGAGCCGCAGGCCGTTGAGGCTTTGCGCCAGGAGTTCGGATGTGGAGACGATGAAAAACTGGTTGCTTATGTCGGGAGAATCGCCTATCACAAGGGAACCGGACTTCTTGCCGAGGCCGCGGAAATCGTCGCGGCGGGCATGCCTGAAGCGCGATTTGTGGCTGTCGGAGAAGGCCCGATGGTGGAAGAATTGCGGTTGCGGACAGCCGCTGGCCCGCTGACCGGACGGTTGATCGTTGCCGGAAGGAGGAGCGACGCCGTGGATATCATCGCCGCCGCGGATCTGCTGATTCTTCCATCTTTATCAGAGGGTTTGCCGCTGACGCTTCTGGAAGCAGCCATGACCGGCACGGCGATGGTCGCCAGCGATACCGGCGGAATCCCCGAAGTCGTGATCGATGGGGAAACCGGTCTGCTTGTGCCGGTGGGCGATAGCCGCAGGCTGGCAGGAGCCATTGAGCGTCTGCTGGCTGATGATCAGAAGCGCAAGAGCATGGGCGTCGCCGCCAGGCGGTTGTGGGAGCGCCGGTTTACCGTGCCGCGGATGATCGACGGGATGGAAGAAATATATTCGAAGGTCGCTGTTTCAGCAGCGCGGTAGAGATCGCTAACGCGGATCGCTGTCAGCGAATTCCTCAGGGTGTGACAGGTCCGCGCACCAGTATGATATGCCCTGTCTCCCGGTTGTATGAGAAGAGATAGCCATCGCCGGGCGGCTCGCCATGAACAGTGAACTTGGGTGTGATACGGAACTCCGGTTCCGGATCGACATAATACGTCTTGATATCCTGCCGCGTGTAAATCATGTTTACCGTCCCGGGCAGACCGTTGGCGAAATAGTGCGCTCCTTTGGAAACAGGCACGTTCTGAAAGTAGAAGATCGCGTCCTGGGGCGGGTCGGGCACCTGCCGGGGCACTTCGGTGGTTATGTTATAACTGATCGCGGCGGCATGTTCCCAGATGCGGTTGTTGTTGTTCAGACCCCAGAAATATACCGGCACGAGCAGCGCCAGGGCCACGGTGACGATGATGCGCCAGCTCCTCGTCTGCCAGCCGAACTCATAGAGAGCCACCACCAGAAGCGTTATGAATGCCAGGTTCGGCACATAGAAAAAGCGGCTGTTGACAAAGTAGCTACCCATGCCATCGATAAAAAACGATGAATAAATCGGCATCACTGAAGAGGTAAAAAGGATAATCAACAGCAGGATGATGCGGCGCGCCTGCCCCGATGCCTGCTTCCACCTGGTCACAACCAGCACGAAAGCGATCAGATAGAAGAAACCGACGAATGCGGCCATCAGGAGTATGGTGCTGCGCGAGGTCAGGATCTGGTCGAGCGGCGCCATCATCGCCATGATCGTATGGGCCGGGGCGCCCAGGTTGGGAAGCCCGAACTGCCGTACTTCCTTGTATCCTCCAATTCCGCCGAGGATGAAAAGACGCAGGATAAACAGGAACCCGATCAATGCGAAGAAGGGTGATACCCTGACGAAGCTCCTGGCAACTCGTTTTTTAATGCTGGTCTGATTTTCGTTTTCAATGGGTGTCCCGCCGGGTGGAAACTCCGCAAACATAAGGTCGAGCGCCGGGATCAGGATCAGGAGTATGATTGCCGACTCCTTGCTCAGAAAGGCGGCTGTGGCGGCCAACAGCGTCGCGGCATAGGCTAGGCGGCTGTTTTTCTGAATCGTCACCGTATACAGGCAAAGGGTCAGCATCATGAAGAAGAGGACTGATGTATCGAAGCGTCCGTCGGACCAGGTGACAGCTTCGGGCGCCAGAGGCGTGAGCACGAACAGCAACGCGGCCATGAAGGAAACCAGTCTGGAAATTGAATTACGCGTAAGGAACCAGTAAAGGAAGAAGGCGCTGCCGGTATGCAGGCCGACATTGATCAGATGTGACGGCAGGCCCTCCAGGCCGAAGAAACGGTACTGAAACCAGAACAGGAAGTAGGGGACAGGCCTGACAAAGGCGGGTACGTTGACCGAAAACAATCGCCAGAGTTCTGATACCGGCAATTGAAATAATCGGTTTATCTCGGAAAAGTCGTCCCCGAGCAGGGTGTTATTGAGAATCGACCAGTACGCGCAAATAGCGGTCAATGACAATGCGGCAAAGACGAGCAGGCCATACAGGTAAGGATTTGAGGCGGTTTTTTCTCCAGGCTGCGGCAATCGGTTTGTTGACATACTCGAAGTTCCCTTTCCTGAAGAAAGTAATTACTGTCGGCTTTGATGGCGGTTTTTCAACTTATGACGAAATTTCCGGCAGGCAATCAAATTCAGTATACCAGCTGCGGCTGTATCTTTAAAAAATGAATTATTTGTTTCTGGACGGGATACCTGCCTGCTGTTAACATTGGATTTGTGGTTAAAAGAGAGAGTTCACAGCCCGAAGACAATGAAACCAGGCATGTTCCAGATGTATCCGTCATCATCGTTAACTGGAACTTGCGGGATTTTTTACGTCGTTGCCTGGAGAGCATTCATTCCCAGGGCGGTAATCTGACAGTAGAGACGATCGTGGTGGACAACGCATCCAGTGATGGAAGCACCGGGATGATGGAGCAGGAATTCCCCGATGTATTAAGGATAATCAACGAGGAAAATGCCGGATTTGCCAGGGCGTGCAATCAGGGTTTGAGAGAAGCCGGCAGCAGGTATCTTTTTCTGCTGAATAATGACGCGGAGTTATTGGAGGGGGTTCTGGCGTCACTGGTGGGTTTTATGGATGCGCATCCGGATATCGGTGTCTGTGGACCCCGCGTAGTCAACGGCGACGGTACGCTCCAGGTTCATTCAAAGGGTTTTTATCCGTCGATTCCGCGTATCGCCGGACAACTTTTTCTGCCGGGCTATTCCAGGCACCCGGGTGGCCGGTCTCTCGGGCTGTATGAATTCAACGATGATATGAAGATACGTGAATTCGACTGGTTGAGCGGTTGTGCCCTGCTGGCACGACGTGAGGCAGTTGAGGATGTCGGGCTGCTGGATGCCGAAGTTTTTATGTACTGCGAAGATATGGATTGGTGTTATAGGATGAAACAGGCTGGCTGGAAGGTGATGTATCTGCCGCTGGCGCAGGTGCTTCATTATGGCGGCCAGAGCATGCTCAGACAGCGGGGGGCCATCGTGGGTTCTCACGCAGCCGGGCTGGTTGCCTACTATTCCCGTTATCATGGTCGCGCCGCCGCTCTGCTTTTCAGGATGGTGCTGGCGGCCGGATATGCCGTGCAGGCTGTAGGCTGGGTTATCGGCGGGCTTTTTGGGCGCCGATCCGGTCTGGATAAACTGAAACGAATAAGCTCGAGACGATGGACGGATTCCGGTAAATGAAGATCGCTATTTATTATCCCTGGGTATATCTGCGCTCCGGCGTCGAGAGGATGATGCTCGAGCTGGTGCGCCGTAGCAGGCACGACTGGACTATCTTCACCAGCCATTATTATCCGGATCAGACATTTCCCGAATTTTCGGACTTGCAAATCGTCGAGCTTTCCAGGATTTCGGTGAAACGAGGTTATTTGGCTGTCTCCGCCGCCGCGGTAACAATTCTCAAACAGAAAATCGATCTTTCGGATTATGACGTACTGGTGGTATCGTCCGAAGGTCTCGGTGACTTCATAACTTTTCGAAATCATGATGTACCGGTGGTCTGTTATTGTCACACACCACTGAAAGTGATACACGACAGGTTTGTTCGCGAGAAATATCTCAATGAAAATCCTCGCATGAAGCTGCCTTTTATTATTTTCTCCGGAATCTTCAGGTTTTTTGATCGGCTCGCCTGGAAGCGCTACAAGCATGTTTTTTGCAACAGCAATGAAGTCCGTAAGCGGATTCTGAGCTCCGGGCTTGCCCCGAATGAAAAAGTGGAGGTGCTCAGGCCCGGTCTTGACGTGAAACAGATGCAGCCGACCTGGGTTTTTGAGAAATACTTTGTGGTGGTGGGCCGCATCAAGTGGTGGAAAAACGTGGAGCTGGCGATTGAGTCATTCCGTGAATTTAAGCGGCGTAATCCCGAGTTTAATGAATTTAAACTGCAGATTACCGGCCAGGTCGAAAACGGCAGCGAGGGGTATTTTGCGATGTTATCCGATATCGCCGGTGACAGCGGTGATGTCATATTCAAGCGTGACCCGACGGAAAGTGAGTTACTGGATTCGTATCGTTCGAGCTATTGCCTGCTCTTTCCCAGCCTCAACGAGGACTGGGGCATGACCCCGCTTGAGGCGATGAGTTTCGGCAAACCCGTGATCGCCGTCAACCAGGGTGGTCCCAGGGAAAGCGTGGTTGACGGGGTCACCGGATATCTGGTTTCCCCTGAACCGGGGGCTTTTGCAGACGCCATGGCCCGTCTGGCGGGTGACAGTGAGCTTGCGCGCAGGCTGGGAGAAGCCGCCGCTGCCCGGGTGCAGATGTACGACTGGAGTTATTTCGTGGAAAGGTTTGATACCTATCTGGATTCGCTGTCGGGTCGGAAGGACAGTTAGCAGTGCTTATTCGGACCGTGTCTGGATGACGGCCGTAATCGGCAGCGCGACGGAATCGTGGCAGAACTCCAGAATCTTCAGGCCGCATCCGTTAACCGAATAGCCGCTGGTCGCGAGCAGTTACATCAGCTCACCCCTACCGGAGCCGACGTCCAGGATGCTGCCACCCGGCTGCACATATTTCTTTACCGCGGCCAAAATTGTTTCGTAGGCGGTCTCATTTTCAAACCGGGAGATGACGTTGGGGTGGGTGTACGGCAGGTGCTGCGTGTCCCCGGGGCCGTGTTCGTTTTTTGGCATCGTTACCCAACCTCTCCCACGGGATTGAATCCTTTCCTGACGTAAAGCTCGATGTCGTCACGCTCGTATACCTTCCTGAAATCCGGCGATTGTAACAGGTAGCTGGTGACGTCTTCGAGGCCGTGGTAGTAGCGGTCGTCACCGGTGCGGGCGGGAATCCGCCTGTCGACGATCAGGTAGTCATCCTTGACGGTAAATCCTCCTGTCAGGTCTTCCTGGTAAGTCGTCTGGTGAAAGCCGGACAGAATCTGCGTGGGTTTGGCGTAGGCGAGCATGAATTCCGGCAACCGGACGCGGGCGTCGTTGGGAATCATGCTGAAGGCCTCCTGGGCGGCGTCGTAGTTGTATCGAGGTTTGAGCAAATCAGGATTGAACCAGGCATGGAAAGCAGTAGCACTCAGGAAGAAAAGGAATACGCCGACGAGGGCTGCTGTCCTTCCCGCATTTACCTTCCACCTCTTTTGTGATATTTGATCCAGCCGTGACAGGCCGTTGATGTAGGCGAACATCAGCGCGGGGACAGCCGGCAACGCCATGAAATTGACGAGATTGGTGGTACTCTGGAACATCAGTTCCGATGTACTCGGAATCGCCAGAACGATTGCTCCCGATAGCAGCGGAAGGCCGAGGCCAAAAGAGATCAGAAGGCCATAGGCGACGCCGATGTGTGACGGGGTTGCAAACGCTGCTTGCAAGGCCTTCCAGGGTTTAAAAAGAAGGGTTTTAGCGATTTCTCCACCGCTAGAACCAAGGTTTGAGTATCGTAAGGCAACCCGCGCGGCCTTGTCGCCGGGCCCGATGCGCGGGAGCAAAACGGCGCCCATCGCCACGAACCAGCCGAGGCCGGCCACGACGGGGAGCACGATCCAGCGCAACGGATAACGCCTGATGAGGGCATAGACGCCGAAGAAGGCCAAAAACAGGCCCATGTCTTCCCGGACGGTAAGCATCAGGAACGCGATGACCGCAAATGCCCACGGTCTTTTCTTTTCAAAGAAATAGCAGGCGAAGAGAAAGAGGACTGGCACGAAACGGAGCTCGGAAAAGTCGGAACGCCCGGGCTGGGCGGTGAGTATCGGATGCATCAGCAGCATGGCCGAGATGAGCAGGCTGATCGCCGTGGAGAAATGCCGCCGCGCGATCAGGTAAGCCGGCCAGGCTGCCAGAACCAGGGACACGTCTGATATGAAGAGTAAAAGCCTGTAATCCGGCCAGAGGCGGAACAGCGGCAGGATGAAGAAAAAGACGGCGTTGATGTGTACGCCAAAAATCGTTGAGCCGTCCGCATAGAGGAGGTTGCTCCACATGAAGCCGCGGCTGTCGAAGACATCAGTCATCGCCTCGCGAAAGAGCGCGCTGTTGACGCTGGTCACGTGCATGTACTTGATCTTGGTGACGTCGAAGATGAAGAAGATGAAGAGCCAAACCGCCATCATGATGACGAGAGTGATCGCTGGCCGGCGCGTCAGGTGGTTCAGCAGCCGGCTTTCCCTTTGCCCCAGGATCATTCGCAGCAGCACGGCTAGCAACAGGATCGACCAGATCAGGAGGATGATCGCCGACGGGCGTGACCCGAGCGGCGGCACTTCGACGGACTCGCCCTCCAGACTGGTCCGGTAGATGAGATAGGGGAAATACGAGACGAGCGGCGCCAGGCTGACGGCGAAGATGACGCCGGTCCTGCTGATCAGTTTGCCGGTTGCCTGGCCGGCCGGCCCCGACAGGATGGCCGAGACTGCCAGCCAGATCAGAAGGTAGGCGACGGCTCCAGCCATCCCGGAAAATATGAGGTTACCGGCGCTGCGGGCAGGTATCTCGAGAACCGCGGGCAGGAAAACAGCTCCGCCGCCGAAACCGGAGATGACCACCATGGCGGTCACGGCAACGCGGTTCTTAAAGAATTCTGAAGCGGTCATCGGGGGAATGAATAGGTAGTTGCGAAAGAACCCCGCTGGCACTCTTCTTCTAGGAAGGGACTACCCTCGAGCACCAGCCAGCTGTGGCCAGTGATGTCCGCCAGCCCCTCGGCGGTCTTGCGAACACCGAAGTGGATTTCTACCGGCCAGCCCTGGCGCCTCAGGAAATGGAATAAAAGCAGGGAGCGAAGCAGGCATTTGCCATAGCGCTGGAAGATACGGTAGCGCAGGAGGGAATCTGTGAACCCGACAGTCTTGTTGAGACGATCACGGTTACGCTGATGGTCTGATACGCCCGAATCCAGTGATCTGAGCAGATCCGGCAGGCTGCGTCGACTGATGATGAGCCTGGGAAGCACGGTCAACATTTTCAGGATCTGGATGAACAGCCAGAGGTCGCGAGGATCCTTAAGTTTGTTGATCGTTCTGAGGAGTTTCAACTGCCTTCACCAGTCCCTCTTTTTCCAGCTGCTCCGCCAGCTCGATGATATCGCTCTCGGCTTGTTCCCGCGTGATTTCGAATTCCTCGGTAATCAGTACGGCGAGTTCGCGGATGGTCTTGCAGCCGTCGGTGAGCACCCAGAGCCTGGCGCCGACCTTGTTGAGGCTGTAATAATCGCCGCGCTGCACATGCAGAAGCACCGCGTCTTCCCCCATTGAGGTAAATAGCACCTCATGGTCCTTAACCAGGTAGTTATCTGTCTGAATCATTCCTTCCTCCCGTCGGATGTCTGGTCTTCCTCAAGGGATCCGGTCAACAGTCTGTCGACTGTCCGCCTCAGCTCCTCCTGGTCGCTGCCTGAATTCAGGCGGAAGCATCGGGTCTGTCTGGCCAGCAACGACAGAATTTCAAAATGCCTGCCCGTCGTTGACGGATTCAGGAAAAAATATCCGTACCGCATCGCCAATGCCAAAGCCTCCGTGCGGCTCATCGGCGCCACCGTCGTGGACTCCACCTCGGCAATCTGCGGAAACACCATTAGCGCCGGTTCCGATGTATCCACCACGCAACCCGGATAAAGCTCCTCGATCGAAAATGAGGATTTATTCCTCAGCTCGTTCACCGTAAAGTTCTCTACCCGGGAAAGTTCCGGAATTAACTCCATTGTTTGCTCGCTAACGTTGATTTCCTCCGGGAAGGACAGGGCTTCAATCCTGCCATCCTTTTCCCGCAAAAAAATCGTGTCGTCGCTTAACAGCCCGTATCCGTTCTTCACCAGGTGCAGGGTCAGCGTCGACTTGCCTGAGCCGCTGCGCCCCAGAAAGAGGCAGGAGCGGCCCTCTTTCACCAGGCCTGCCGCGTGGAGTGGAAACAAACCACACTCCTTGAGCAACTGTCCTCAGAGGGGGTAAAAGAAAAGGTTGCTGACCAGCCAGTCCGACTGGAGCAGTTCCTTTTCGGCAAAGCCAACCGCGGTCCGCTTCTCTACATCCGCGACCACCCGCGCCCGGGTGTCCACCTCGAGATAGCGCAGCGGACCCTGGTGGTAGATCTTCACCATGCCCCAGTCATATAGCAGCGCCGCCTTCGCCGGAATCTCGCCGAGCGAGTCATCCAGCTTGTCCACTGTAAAAAGATGGAACTCTATATCGGGCTTTTCTGCTTCCTCCCCGGGGAAAGCACGCAGGAAGCCGGTGACCGCCCTGTCGACCATCTCCGAGTTCGTCAAAGTCCTGGTCAGGACGCCGTGAAAGTCGAAGTATCCCGTGTGTATCTCGCCGCCATGCTTGGCCATGCCGCGCTCTACTAGTTCGGCAACGGCGCTCGAATCGTTGTCTGATGTCAAGATTGCATGCCCTGGGGATAGTCTCTGGCGGCTTGTCGGCCCGATTAATTGCCATAATACCATATATGCTGAATTCCAGACCAGATTTTAAGGGGCTGGCAATAGCAGGAGAAGCAGATGAACCATCTTTATATCCATATTCCTTTTTGCGCCAGCCGCTGCGGATACTGTGACTTCTTTTCTCAGGCTGGTTGCCTGTCGCAGGGCGAAGCCTATGTTGACGCGCTGCTGGCTGAGCTGGCTGATTCCGGGATTGTTGGCCAGGCTGAGCATCTGCCCGGTGAGCTGGCGAAGTGCGGGACCGGCAGCATGGATGATTCCGCTGCCGGTCCCGGTGGACTGGCTACCGTTTACCTAGGGGGCGGCACACCGACACTGCTCGGTTCCCGGCTGCTGGAGAGACTGCTTTCGGCGCTTCGCCCCCTTTGCCGCGAGCGGGCTGAGATCACGGTCGAGGCCAACCCTTCGACAGTGACTCCCGAACTGGCGGCCGGGCTGGCTGAGTCCGGTGTGAACCGAGTCTCTCTGGGGGCACAGAGCTTTAACCGGCGGCTGCGTAAAAACCTCGGGCGCGCTGGTCCCATGGAGGCGATCGGTCGAGCGGTGAAGGCTCTGCGGGCGGCCGGATTTGAGAACGTCGGCCTCGACCTGATGTTTTCCATCCCGGAGCAGACGCTCGCTGATCTCGAGCAGGATCTGATTCAGGCGCTGGCGCTGGAACCGGAACATATATCCTGCTACGAGTTGACGGTAAAGGATGGCAGCGATTACCAGCGGCGCTGGCAGAGGCAGCTGGAGGAGGTGGCCGGGAACGGGCACCGGTTTTATGAGACCGTCGTCGACACGCTGGAAGGCGCCGGCTATCGCTGGTATGAAACCAGCAATTATGCCCACCCGGGGAAGGAGTGCCGCCATAATCTCGCCTATTGGCAGCGCGCCGATTTTTTCGGGCTTGGCGCCGGCGCCTGGAGCAGCCAGGGCCTGAATCGCTGGCGGAACGTGGAGGATGCCGGGGCGTATATCGAAGGCGCAGCGCTTGGAGACTGGGAGGGAATCCGTGAACACGAGCGCCTCAGCGAGCGCCAGCAGCTGACAGAGTTATTGATGCTGGGCCTCAGGGTTAAAAATGGCATCGATCGCCAGACGGTGGCCGAAGCGCTTGATGGCGAACAGGAAAACATCCTGCTACGAAATGGATTCCTTTTAAACGAAGGTGGTAGAATACTCCTGACGCGCCGTGGCAGGTTTATGGCAAACGAAGTATGCGCGCGCCTGATAAAGGATTAATGCGGATCGATCCGCGGGAAAATACCTGATGCCGGACCATAACAAAAATGAAGAGGCAGGGCTGTCGGCCAGGCTGGCCGGGATTTTGACGGCCGTGATTGAGTATCACGTGGCTACGGGCAAGCCAGTCGGGTCGCGGTTTCTTTGTCAGAACTGCGGCTTGAAGGTATCGGCTTCGACGGTTCGCAGTGAACTTGCGCGGCTGGAGACAATGGGTTTTTTAACCCATCCCCATACCTCCGCCGGCCGCCTGCCTACCGACAAGGGTTACCGTTTTTATGTGGATACCTCCGCGCGGGAGAAACGAAAATGCCGTGCGGCGGCTGATCCTGGGCCGGGCCAGCTGGAGGGCGAGATCGAGGACGTGCTCCGGCGTTCGGCGGAAATTCTGGCCCGGACCACCGGTCTGTTGGCGCTGGTATCGGCCCCCTCGCAGGACAACACGGCCATCAGGCACGTGGAAGTGTTGCAGCTGCATCCGGAAATGGTAGTGGTTGTGATCCTCACGGCTTCCGGTGGCGTCGCCAAGAAACTGGTCATCTTCGAAGACGTGGTCGATCCCGGCCTGGTCAACTGGGCCCGTAGCTATCTGAACGAGGCTTTGCTTGGGCTTGAGCTGGGAAGCCGAAGGCTGATGCTGCGACTGGAGGATGCGGGTCTTTCCACGGTCGAGCAGTCCTTTCTGGCCGCCGTTTCTTCGGCCTTTGCCGCCGCCGCCGGTGCCAGGGGCTTATATGTCGACGGGGCTTCCAGTTTCTTTTCCCGTTTGGAGGCCGATGGAAGTCCGGCTGTGCGCAGCATGATGGAGCTTCTCGACCGGCAGGATGAAATTGTAAAACTGCTGGGCGCCGCAATCTCCGAGCGTCAGGTTTACCTGCGTATCGGCCGGGAGATGCCGGCGGCTGCCATGCGCGGCTGCAGCCTGGTGGCGGCTAACTACGGTGTGGCGCACCGCAATCTTGGCACGGTGGGGGTCCTGGGGCCGACCCGCATGGATTATCCCGAGGTCATCGGCAGCGTCGAATACACGGCCAGCACGCTGAGCCGGCTGGTGGAAGAGATTTACAACTAGGCCCCTGGTAGTTTATCCAGGTTAATTAACAGGCCGCTATTTTCAGGAGAGTCCTCTATACATGAAACGCGATTACTATGAAGTGCTTGGCGTGCCGAAAGGCGCGGATGAGAAAGAAATCAAAAAGGCTTTTCGTTCCCTGGCGCGGAAACTGCACCCCGATGTCAACAAGAGCGATCCGGAAACCGAGAGCAAGTTCAAGGAGGCGGCTGAAGCTTACGAGGTCCTGAACAACCCCGAGTCCCGCGCCACCTACGACCGTTATGGAGTCGAGGGTCTCAAGCGAGGCGGGTTTGCCGATTTC
>JAENWV010000210.1 GCA_016650015.1 Thermoleophilia bacterium
CCGGCTTTCCTCCCTGGAGCTTGACAGCCACCTTGAGCATCAGCGAAGGAGTTACCGCAGAAGACTGCATGATGACGTTGGCAACACCCTGTGTGGGCTGCACTTCAAGATACAGACACTCAAGCATTTGAATCGTGAAGGTCTCCACCAGGCCCTCGACTATCTTGCCCACGGCTACAGGCAGACGGCGCGCGTGCTCAGGAACATCCTTGCGGGTCTTGACGATGCCGTGGAGGGGGAAATCGATGACATGTTAAGCCGGATCAAGGCAGAGCTGGAACAGTCCATGGGTGTGCAGATCGATCTGTCCGGCACTGCGGAGGGGGCCAGGCTGAGCCCGGAGGTCATGAACGAGGTCTCGGGAATCATCAGGGAGACGGCGGTCAACGCCTGCAAACACGCGGGAGTCGAACATGTGACTATCGCGGTACGAAAAGCGCGCGGCCGGTTGAGTTTCACCATGGAAGACAGGGGCCGAGGCATCGATGAAAAACTTTTAAGCGCCAGGCAGCAGGAAGGCCACATGGGAATCCGGGGCATGTACGAGCGGGCCGAGCTGATCGGTGGCAGACTGGAAACCGTCAGCGCTCCGGAAAAGGGTACGCGCGTGGTTCTTCACGTCAGGACGCAGACCCGGGGCAAGTTCAGCTGGTTCCTCGAACAGGACCCCGGGCAAACAGGCAAGCTGTATTCTCTCCTGGTCCTCTTCAAGATACCAATCCTGATATTGGAGTTCGTGCAGATCCGGCTTCTGCCGGAGGACCTGAGGTACAGTTATCTGACCCTTTTCGTCGTCGTATCACTGACCGCCAACGGCCTGTTCTGGGTACTGTTCAGACCACTGCTGTACAGAAAGTTGAAGCGGCGCCCCTGGCTCATCAGCATTGATTTTGTTTTCCTGTCGGCTTTTTACCTGATCGCGCAGAGTCA
The DNA here is from genome assembly GCA_016650015.1 of Thermoleophilia bacterium. Classification (GTDB taxonomy): domain Bacteria; phylum Actinomycetota; class Thermoleophilia; order BMS3ABIN01; family BMS3ABIN01; genus JACRMB01. The sequence goes on from JAENWV010000210.1 coordinate 931, forward strand.
CGGCTACCCGCTTTTCTACTTCGTATATATTTATGCGGCTCTCATGTTGAGTGGCCTGATGCTCGGGGCGCGCGGCAACTTTCAGCTTGCCACGGGCTTCAATTTGGTGGTGGTATCATCCTACCTGCTGGCGGCGCCGGATACCTCTATCGTCACGGCAGTGCAGCAGAGGGAGGATTTTGTGTCACTGACCATCGGAGTGTTCATTATCGCGTTCTCGTGCGGGCTCGCCGGTGATTTCATCAGGCGTCTCGAGGGAGAGCAGGAGATGGCCATTTCGCGGTCACTGGCCCGCCAACAGGAGCAGTTGACCAAGTCAACCCATCACGAACTGCAGTCGCTGGTTGGATGGATCATACGGGAAATGGAATATCTGGTTGCGGCATCGTCGGTTCGCAAGGTGGATCGAGACAGAATCAGGCGTGTTGAGGAACTTTCCCAGGACTTGAAGGTGCGTATGCGCAAGATCATGAAAACTCTGGAAGATACCGCTGACTTGGGTGGTGAAGTCAGCTTACTTACCACGAATAGTGACATGCGACCGTTCGACGACCATTTATCTACGGTATTTATATAGCCGCCGGCTTCTAGTGGATCTTCTTCCAGCCCTTAAACAGCTCCCTGAGGATTTCCATGAGCTCTATCATCATAAGCCAAAAAAAAGAGCCGCCCTTTCGGGCGGCTCGAAAAACATTTGCTCGCACGTCCACCTGTGGAGGGCGGGATTCACAGACGAAGACATTTTACGGCACATGGCTGTCGATCTGAGCTGGTCTCTCTTACCCGCGCGAGCAAATCAGGAAGACAGAAAACGGCTCGTAGCTGATTTCTGCTTCAATAAATAAATCGACCTCAGGGAAGGTGTGCTTTACCCTTCAGTGAGGCTCTAATATAACCATTGTACGCACATATGCTTGCATTGCAATACCCTGTTGGTTTGCAGGCTATTCGATAAGATGAAGGTTCCTATAAATAAATCTTATAAATATGGTCAGGTATTGGTATGATGATGCGGTCTGTAAGAGGGAACAGCCGTACAATGGAGAATATTCCCATGGAACTCCAATTATGAGGAGACGATGAGCGCGGAACCTCAAAACCGATCCACAAGCCAGCGGTACCCCTGCCACTGTTGCCATAAGAAGACGACTGTAGGCTGGTCGGAGAAACGGCAGTGCTTCATCTGTGAGAACTGCCTGAAGACCTTCGACGCTGCTGTCATTGCCAGGCGCAATGGCATGACGGCCGAGCAGCTGACTCTCTGTTAAGCGTTTCTGGCCGATCAGCCGGCGCCTCCCCGCCGGACTGCATTTTTAAAGCAGCATCGTGCCCGGGTTTCGTTCGAACCTCCCAGACGATATTATTCCCTGTGTCAATCACTGGTTAGTTCCGTGGGGCTGCGGGACATAACCTCTAGCAGGTTAACCCACTTAATATGATGGAGGTTGTCTGATGGCGAAGAAGGTAGCTATTCTCACCGGCGGCGGCGACTGCCCGGGACTCAACGCGGTAATCCGCGCGGCCACCCTCAAGCTTACGCGGGCCGGTTACGAGATGGTCGGCGTGCGCGGTGGCTGGCGCGGGCTCATGGAAAACGATTACCTGCCGCTGGATATTAATTCCATATCCGGTATTTTGCACCGCGGCGGCACTATCCTGGGCACTTCGCGCACCAATCCGATGAAGACCGAGGGCGGCGTCGAGCTGCTGGTTGACAACCTGAGGCAGAAAG
>JAENWV010000039.1 GCA_016650015.1 Thermoleophilia bacterium
CCAGCTCCGCAATATACTGTTGGGCGGCATGGCCCAGGTTGGACTTGGGGTCGATATCGTAGGCCTTCTGCCAGATTTGTTTGGCCTCTTTCAGCTTGCCTGTCTGGGCGTAAACGCCGCCGATATCGATGAGCAACGCCTGGTTGCTGGGATCGACTTCCAGTCCTTTTTGCAAATCCCGCAGGGCGACATCCACCATCCCCAGGGCATATTCCGCTTCTCCCAGACCGACGTAGAACATCGGTTCTTTGGGGTTGGCGGCAACCGCCTTGGTGTACATGTCAGAGGAGTCGGCATAGCGGCCAATGCCCAGGTAGAGCTGGCCCAGACCCGCCATGGCAAGCGCGTCATTGGAGTTCGCCTTGAGCAGATCCTGATAGGCCTCGATCTGAGGAGTATAGTCCGCCGGCTCGTTCTGCATGTTATTAAGATCTTCAGCGGAATGAGGATTGCTCGTCTCGCCGCCGTCGCGGAAGACAATCATCGGAAGCGTTATCGCCAGCACCACTACGACGGCAGCCGCGATAATCGCCCAGTAATAGGATTTGAACTTCAAGAACGTACCTCCGGGGAAATCAGGTCATATTATAGCTGATTCCGGGGGCGAAGCTGCAAGTCCGGTTATTTCTGGAACAACCCCATCCACAATTCCAGCAGCCTGTCGCCATAGAAAAGCGCCACCACGGCGCCCGACGCCAGGAACGGCCCGAAAGGGATGCGGCTCTTGCGCCCCTTGATACCCGCGGCCATCAGGGCCACGCCGGTGATGGCGCCGATCAGGAAACCGAGGAAGAGGCCTACCAGCACGGCCTGGCCGAGAAAGAAGCCCAGCATTGCCGCGAGCTTGACGTCCCCCATGCCCATCCCCCCCGGCTTGACCAGGGCCACGACAAAGAAGAAAGTGGCGCTCATCAGGCCGGCGGCGAGATATTCCAGCCAGCGGTCCGGCGTGATGGCGATGTTGGCCGCCAGACCGATAACCGCCACCGGCAGAACGATGACGTTGGGGATGATGTAGTGGTCGAGATCGATGTAGAAAATCGCCACCAGCGATGTCAGGAGCAGCAGCGCCGGCAACAGTGGCCAGTCGATGCCGAACTGGATGCCGGCCACGACCCACAGCGCCGCGGTCAGCAGCTCGACCGTGAAATAACGCGGCGTGATCGGCTGGCCGCAGTTGCGGCATTGGCCGCGAAGCAGCGCGTAGCTCAGCAGCGGTATATTGTCGTACCACTTGACAGGCTGCTCACATCTGGGACAATGCGAGCCTGGCGAAACGATCGACTCCTTGCGCGGAAGCCTGTAAATGACCACGTTGAGAAAGCTGCCGGTTATGGCCCCGACCGCAAAAAGGATTATCAGAAATGGAAACAAAGTAACCGCCGTTCGGTTGAAATGGTATTAGTTCGCGGGCTCCAGCACGATTATTTTCGGGCTGGAGGGCAGGTTTTCCTTTACCAGTTCGATTTCACTGGTGGCGGGAGTCTCCACGCCAGGTTTGCCGGCGGTGAATTTTTCGTAGCCGTCGATCTTGAACAAACACTTGTCATTCCGGTAGTGCATGGGTATGGTGATCGCCGGTGAGAGCTGTTGCCAGACACGAGTTGCCTCCGCGGCGCCGATGGTGAAGTTGCCTCCCACGGGTATGAGCAGTACATCGGGGGAGCCGATCGCCCCGACCTGCTCCGGCGTAAGCTCGTGCCCCAGGTCGCCCAGATGGCAGACGGTCATGCCGTCCGCCTCGATCAGAAAAATGATGTTGTCACCGCGGAGGGCGCCACGTTCGGCATCGTGAAAAGCCTCGACGCCGCGGATGTTGAAACCAGCGGCCCGGCGCGGCCGCGGCGTGCTGACGATCTCCGGCGTGCCCGATAACGCTTCCACATTACCATGGTCCGCATGACCGTGGCTGATCGTCACTACATCGGGGGACATGCCGGGCGGCTCGTCCAGGGAGCGGTACAGCAACGTATCCCTGTAAGCCGCGGTGTCATAGGGATCTGTCAGCAGGGTCGTGCCGGAAGCGGCAGTGAGAAGAAAACAGCTGTGTCCCAACCATTTTATTTTCATGGCAAGCTCCTATAGCCCGTTCGGCAGCGCCCGCAGCTCGGTCAGTGAGAATACCGGCCCGTCCGTGCAAACGTATTTGGGACCGAGGTTGCAGCGGCCGCAGAGGCCGATACCACACTTCATCCGCCGTTCAAGAGTTGTATAAACCTGTTCTTCCCGGAAGCCCATTTTTTCCAGGCTCTCCAGAGCGTACCTGATCATGATCGGCGGACCGCAGGTAACGGCCACCGAGTTATCCGGCGACGGCGCCTTTTCCTCCACCACTGAGGGCACAAGGCCCACGCAACCATCCCAGGTCGAACAGACGGTGTCAATCGTAGCCGTGAAATCAAGGTCCGGGCGCTCCTCCCAGTCACGACGATTGTCGGCATAACAAAGATCTTCGGGGGTACGGGCTCCATAGACCAGAGTCAGATCACCGTAATCACCGCGGTTGTCGAGCAGGTAGAACAAAAGCGAGCGCAGCGGCGCCATGCCGATGCCGCCACCCACCAGCACAATATTCTTCCCCCGCCAGTCGTCCGTGGGAAAGGCGCAGCCCAGGGGCGCTCGCACTGCTACCGGATCGCCCGCCCTGAGCTCGTGGATAGCGCTGGTGACCACGCCGGTCTTCATCACTGAAAACTCGATGCCGTCCCGGCCTGATGGCGCCGAGGAAATGGCGAAAGTCGATTCGCCGGCTCCCAGGATGCCCAGCTGGCCGATCTGCCCCGGCAGGAAAGTGAACGCCTCCATCAGGGAAGGCTCGTCGAAAGCTATGTGGAAGGTTTTGATATTAGCCGTCTCCGCGATGACCTCGATAACCTTCGCCGGCTCCGGCCTTAGAGGATCGGTTGCCTTCACGCCTGCCTGTACTACGGTGGTCATCGGTCGCCACCCTCCCCGGGACTCGCGGAACACTCAACCGCCTGCCGCAAAACGTCCCGGATGTCAAGCCCAACGGGACAGCCACGGATGCAGCGGCCGCAGCCGGTGCAGAGTATCTCGCCCTGGTTTTCCGGATAGTAGCTGAACTTGTGGTTGATGCGGTTACGGTAGCGATGCGCCAGGGTCGGCCGCGGATTATGCCCCGAGGTCTCCTGGGTGTAGAGATGAAACATGCAGGCATCCCAGCTGCGCAGGCGTACGCCTTCACGGTCGCCACGCATCTCGTCGTGAATATTGAAACAGTGGCAGGTCGGACAGGCATAGGTGCAGTAGCCGCAGGAGATGCACTTCTCCGTCTCTGCCTGCCAGAATTCCAGATCGTCGAAAATGGCCGCCAGCTTCTGCCTGAGCCCCTCGAGTCCTTCGACCTTCGCGGTTACCGCCAGCACCGGCGTCTCGAGAGCGGACTCTTCAAACAGGGTCAGGCCGGAAGCGGCTTCGCCGGTCTCCGGGTCGCTGTCACCAGGCCCCCTGGCGCTCCCAACCTTATTCCGGGAGTTAACGCCACTCTCTATAACGGTCTCGCCTTTCGGCGTGACCGCCTCGGCGAGAAAGCCGCCATCCACGGGATAAAGTATCAGGTCAGAGCCCGCCTTTTCCGCCGTTCCGTTTTCGAAAGAAGAGCAGAAGCAGGCCGGGTCCGAGGTCACGCAGGCCAGTGTGATAACCGTCAGGCCGGCACGCCTGGCCCGGTACTGTGGGTCATTGTAGCCCTTGCCGTCAGTCTGATCGAACAGGGCGTCGAGCACGGTCAGCGCTTTTGCGTCACAGGCGCGGGCACCGAAGAGCACAACATTGCCGGCCGGTTCGGCGGCCGTGATCCTGATGCTCTCACCGGCGGTGGCGGGTATGCCTCCCGCAGATTCAGCCGGCGCGCCGAAAGGATTGCCCACGGCCGCACCACCGAAGGCGTAGCTGAAACCAAAAAGTTTCTCCGTGCGCGGCAGCACCATGTCCTTGGCCGAAAGCGAGGCAAAGTGTTCCAGATCCAGGGGGTCGCCGCTCCGCCAGCGCTCGAACATGACAGTGCCCCCGGAACCCCTAAGCTCACGCGGCGCCCAGACTTCTGAGAGCAAAGACAACTTCTCCAGAAGCTCGGGAATATTTTCACCGGCGAGAAACTTCATCGAATGCCTGCCTGACTGTCGCCGTTAACGATGGCCATCATTTTTCACTCCGGCTGTCGCCCTTGATGTCGAAAGTAAGCAGCGGCGGCCTTGCCTCCAGGTCGGTGCCCGCCCGGTAGCCGAACAATTCCTCGATGACCTGGTTTTGCTTATTCATAAGCAGCATCAGCGGGATACCCACGGGGCAGGCGCGCTCGCATTCGCCACAACCGGTACAGCGGCCGGCCAGATGGTTCACGCGGATCAGCTGCATCATCTCCGCCTCGCCGGCATCAACACCGGCGCCGGTCCAATGCGGATCGGTCGTCTGCATGATACAGACATCGCGGCAAAAACACATGGGGCAGGCCTCCCGGCAGGCGTAACAACGGATGCAGCGCGAGTACTGCTCCCTCCAGAAAAGGCGGCGTTCCGCGGAATTCATCTTGGCGAACAACTCACCGAGCGGCCGCGATTCATCTTCGCCGGCGGCCGACATGGCCTCCGCCGCCGTCAACGATGTTCCCAGGCCGGTCTCAGACAAGGCGGTTTCCACAGTGGCCGCATCAGCAATCCCGGTTATCGAGGAGCCCGACGCCTCGAACAGCTCGTCATAAATTACCGGATCCATATCACGGCAGCCCAGGCATTTTTGCCTCAGGAATTCCTGCCGGTCTACCTCTTTACCATCGATGAAAAGCGAATCGGTGCGGGCGTCTACCGGCACTCCGTAGCCGTGAAACCGCCAGATCTTCCTGACATCGATCGAGCCGCCGAGACCGCGCACGCCAATGACTTTTACCCGGTCACGATCGATCTCGCGCTCCTGGATCAGCTGCGCCACGCTCCGGGAATCGCAACCCTTGGCCACGATGCCCACGGTCTGGTCCTTGAGTCGCGGCAGGTGCACGGCAAGGTTATGGACGCAGGTGGCATTGAACACCGCCCGCTCGGCCTCTGCCGCCGTCTGAAAACGCGCCGGCGCGGCGACACCACCCGCCCCGGTCGCGGTCCAGCCGAGAACGAGATCAACGTCGCCCAGGACTCTCTGGATTATCGATACGATATCGCTCATGCTTTGCCCATCGCCTCGATCTTCCCGGTGAACTCGGTGACCACATCGGCCCAGCGCGCCCCTTCCGATGCGCTCACCCAGGTAAAATGAAACCGCTCCGGCTCGATGCCGAAAGCGGGCAGCATGCGAGAAAGCAGCTCCAGGCGGCGGCGGGCATAATAATTGCCCTCGTTGTAATGGCAGTCGCCGGGATGGCAGCCGCTGACCAGCACACCGTCCGCCCCCTGCTGAAAAGCCTTGAGGATCAAGAGCGGGTTCACCCGCCCGGTACAGGGCAGGCGGATGATGCGCAGTTCGCCGGGCTGCTTCATGCGTGCCATACCCGCCATGTCGGCGCCGGCGTACGAGCACCAGTTGCAGAGAAACCCGATCAGCTTCAGTTCGGCCACGGATTCCTCCCTGTAAATATACAGCGCGAACGGTCATCAACACGATGATCGCGCCCCGAGTCAAAACCGCGTTTATTCAATGTGTGGCAGTTCATCTCAACAACTCCATCGTCTCGGCGATAAGTTGATTGTCAGTGTAACCTTTTAGTGATACTACCGAAGGCGGACAGGCGACGTTGCAGACGCCGCAGCCCTGGCAGAGGGAATCGATCACTTTCGCCACCTGGCGCCCGTCGCGCAGTTCCAGGGCTTCGATGGCGTTGTAGGAGCAGACATCGCGACATTTGAAGCAGCCGATGCAGCGCAGCTGGTCGACCGCCGCGACCATCGGACTGGTCTCGATTTCGCCCCGGGACAAGAGCCCGATAACCTTGGCGGCGGCGGCGCCGGCCTGGGCCACCGAATCGGGGATGTCCTTGGGAGCCTGGCAGGCGCCCGCCAGGAAGATGCCGCCGGTGGTCGTCTCCACCGGCCGCAGCTTGGGATGGCTCTCGGATAAAAACTCGTACTGGTCGTAGGAGATGTTCAGCTTGCGGGCCAGCTCACCGGCGCCCCTGGCCGCCGCGAAGCCTGTAGCCAGCACCACCAGGTCGGCCTCGATCTCCACCGGGCCGCCGGAAAGGGTATCGGTTCCCATGACCACCAGCTGGCCATTGCTGGGATAGATCTTGCCTACCCGGCCACGCAGATAGATGGCGCCGAACTCCTTCTGGGCCCGTCGCGTGAATTCTTCATAGCCCTTGCCAGTGGCGCGGATGTCTATATAGAAGACATAGGACTGCGAATCCGGGATATGTTCCTTGGTCAAAATCGCCTGTTTGGCGATGTACATGCAGCCGACGCTGCAACATAAGGGCCGCCCCACCGACTCATCCCGCGAGCCCACACAGGAGACGAACACGACCTGCTTCGGCTCGGCGCCATCGGAAGGCCGCTGCACGTGCCCTGCGGTCGGCCCCGACGCTGAAAGCATGCGCTCATACTGCAGGGAAGTGACGACGTCAGGGTACTGGCCGCCACCGTAATCGGGATATGCCTCCCGCCAGTCATACAACTCATAACCGGTGGCGACCACGACGGCGCCGAACATTTCCGTCGTGATCTCATCTTCCTGCTCGTAGTCCACCGCGTCCGCCGGGCAGACCTTCTTGCAGACGCCGCACTTGCCCTTGATGAACCGGCGGCAGTGCTCCTTGCGCAGGGCGGCCACCAGAGGCACTGCCTGGGGGAAGGGAATCGAGATCGCCTTGGACTGGCCGACGCCGGCGTTGAACTCGTCCGGCGCCTTGCCGGGGCACTTCTCCTGACAGATCATGCAGCCGGTACATTTATCCTCGATGACGCAGGTTGCCTTCTTCCTGACATCAACCTCAAAGTTGCCGATGTAACCGCGCACCTGCTCGATTTCGGTGTTGACCATCAGGCTGATGTTCTCATGCTGCTTCGCCTCGACCATGCGCGGTGTCAAAATACATGAGGAGCAGTCCAGCGTCGGAAAGGTTTTATCGAGACGCGCCATGTTGCCACCGATCGTCGGCCCCCGCTCCACCAGGGTCACCGGGAGCCCCGAGTCAGCGATGTCCAGCGCCGCCTGGATGCCGGCGACGCCGCCGCCGATTACTAGCACACGCCTGGTCACCGGTACAGTGGTCGAATATAGAGGCACCTGCCGCCGCACTCGGGCCACGCCCTTCTGCACCAGGTCGATCGCCTTGTCGGTGGCAGTATCGATGTCTGAGTGGATCCACGAACAATGCTCGCGGATGTTGACCATCTCCATCATGTAGGCGTTCATGCCGGCCTGGCCAATGGTGCGCCGGAAAGTCGTCTCGTGCATCCGCGGTGAGCAGGCGGCGATCACCACCCGCGTCAGCCCCTTCTTCTGAACAGCGTCGATGATGGCGCGCTGCCCCGGGTCGGAACAGGTGTACTGGAGGGTCTCGGCGTGCAGCACGTCGCGCATGGCGAGCGCCGCCTCGGCCACCTTGTCCGTGGCCACGGTGCCGGCGATATTGGTGCCACACTGGCAAACGAAGACGCCGATACGCATGGCTCAGCTACCCGCAGCCGACTTGCCGGCGGCTGGCCGGGTTTGCTCTGCCGGCGCGGACCGGGTTGCTTCCGGTGTGGGCCGGGTTGCTGCTGGCGCGGACCGGGTGGCTGCCGCCGGACCGTCGTCGCCCTTGCCGATTTTGGCTAACAGCTTCCGGGCGCTGATTGCATGGGCGTCGATACCGAGATCGTCAGAGCCCAGGCCCAGAGCCAGGCCCAGGACCTGCGAATAATAGAGCACCGGCATGTCCAGGGAGGTGCCGAAAGCCTTGTTGATCTGGCCCTGGCGAAGATCCAGGTTCTGATGGCAGAGCGGGCAGGCGGTGACGATAGCATCGAAGCCCAGGCCGGCGGCCACTTCGATGACGCGGCGGCTGGCCCTGAGAACAATCTCTTTTTTGGCCAGACCCATGTAAGAACCGCAGCACTCGCTCTTGAAAGGAAAATGGTCGGACTGCGCCCCGGTCGCCCTGAGCAGGGGCTTCATGCTCACGGGATTGCGGTGGTTGTCAAAGTTCATGATCTTGGCCGGCCGCGTCAGCAGACAGCCATAATAAGTGGCAAGATTCAGTCCCGCCAGCCTGCCCTGGGCGCGTTCGGCCAGCGCCTCCGGCGAGACCTCGCGGGCGAAAAGCTCGACCAGGTTCAGTATCTCGATTTCGTAACGCACCGGTTCCTGGAGCACCCGAGCAGCCTGTTCACGCAGCTCTTGGCTGCCGGTCAGCTCATGTTGGGCGTTTTTCAGACGGTTGTAGCAGCCGGCACAGGGCGCCACCATGGCCTCATGCTCGCCACTGGCGATGTGCAGGTTGCGGGCGGGAAGCAGCACACCCAGGTTGCCGCTCCAGTGGTGCGGCGCCGGCGAGGCGCCACAGCAGTTCCAGTCACTAATCTCATCGAGCCGGATGCCTAGCGCCTCTGAAGTCAGGCGAAAGGAAGCGTCATATTCGCCCGCCGAACCGGTGAGGGAACAGCCGGGGAAATACGAGTAAGCGTTCCTGCCGGGCTTTGCGGAAGCCGGTGCTTTTATTGCCGCGCTATCTTTCCTGGATCTGTTATTCATCAAGACTTGTCTCCACTATTGACTTCCCGGAATATTCTATGTAACTGACGGCGATTCCTGATGCGCGGCGGCACAATATGGATCTTCTTCTTCCTGAGGATAAGCGGCACCAGCTCCAGGTCGTTAAATGGCTTGAAGCTGCGCAGATTGATCCAGGTAAGCAGGCGCGCCTCGTGCAGCCGCCCGTGCCGCCTGACGTTTTGGAGGAAGGCGAGACGGAAGAGCCGGACGTCCTTCTCGTCGCCCTCGATGCCCCGCTCATCGGCGATCATCTTGGCATGCTCGATGACGTTGGCGACATCGATGTTCATCGGGCAGCGCGTCGAGCAGGTCATGCAGTCGAAGCAGAGCTGAGCCGTGCGCGAGTTCAACACCTCGTCCACCTGGCCCAGCTGCAACAGGCGCATGATGCGGTGCGGCGGATAATCGAAGACGAAGCTGCCGGTACAGGTGGAGGTGCAGCGTCCGCACTGATAGCAGGCTGAAACACGCTCGCCGGAGCGGCGCTCGATTTCGGCGACAACAGCGGCGCCGTCAGCAACAGTGCTGGATACAAGTATAGCCAAGAATCTTCCCTCCCCCCTGAGATTACAAAAAACCGCCGACCCCGAATTTCCTTAAAACATGTCAGTCAACTCACGCCTTCGCAGGTCTGGCGGTGAGCTTGTGAAATTATTAACAATATTTGTGAAAACATTAACAGCCTGATAATTGGAAGTCAATAAGTTTCCAGAATAACAGGCTGTTATTCCTTTGGTTAAAGATCAGGCGCGGACGGCGCGGCCTCAGGAAAATAGCGCCGCTGAAACCCAAGCGCCACGTTTACCAGGCCGATCATCACCGGCACCTCCACCAGTGGACCGATGACGGCCGCGAAGGCGGCGCCGGAATTCAGGCCAAAGACCCCCACGGCTACGGCGATGGCCAATTCGAAATTATTGCTGGCGGCGGTAAAGGCCAGGGTGGTGGTTTTGCTGTAGTCGGCGCCGATCCTCCTGCCCAGGTAGAACGAGACCAGAAACATCAGGATAAAATAGAATCCCAGAGGTATGGCGATGCGCACTACATCCAGCGGGATCTGCACAATCAGGTTCCCTTTCAATGAGAACATGATCAGGATGGTGAATAGCAGGGCGATCAGGGTCATCGGGCTGATCCTGGGAACAAACTCACGCTCATACCATTCCTTGCCCTTCAGTTTGACACCCGCCAGCCGGGTCAGCGCTCCGCCGATGAAAGGAATCCCCAGGAAGATGAAGACGCTTCTGGCTATCTCCAGCATCGTGACATCTACCACGACGCCTTCCAGCCCGATCAGGGGCGGTAACTTTGTGATGAAGATCCAGGCGTAGACGCTGTAGAAGAGGACCTGGAAAACGCTGTTGAACGCTACCAGCCCGGCGGCATACTCGGTGTCGCCATTGGCCAGTTCATTCCAGACGATAACCATGGCGATGCAGCGGGCCAGGCCGATGAGAATCAGGCCAGCCATATACTCGGGGTAATCGCGCAGAAATATGACCGCGAGGACGAACATCAGAATCGGGCCGATGACCCAGTTCTGCACCAGGGAAAGCCCCAGCACCCGCCGGTCCCTGAAAACGTCGCCCAGCTCTTCGTATCTGACCTTGGCGAAGGGCGGATACATCATCAGGATCAGGCCGATCGCTATGGGGATATTGGTGGTGCCTACAGAAAAGTCATTGATGAAATCTTCCACGCCGGGGATGAAATAGCCGCTGCCGATGCCGATTGCCATGGCGGCGAAGATCCATAGGGTCAGGAAGCGGTCGAGAAATGAGAGCTTCCTGCTTATCCGCTTTCCCTTTTCCTGTTCCACGCGACCCCCTATGGGTAATCGATGGGATTATAGGCGTGGTCACGCTGTACCGGCCGGCGGCCGGCGGCGCGGATTGCCGCTACCAGTTCATCCCTGCCCACCCGATAACTGACCCCGGCGGCGGCGACCACGTTTTCCTCGATCATCGTGCTGCCCATGTCGTTGACCCCGAATTTGAGCGAAACCTGCGCCACCTTGAGACCCTGGGTCACCCAGGAGGCCTGGATGCTGGGGACGTTGTCGAGGTAAATGCGGCTGACAGCCAGGGTCATCAAATAGTCGATGCCGCTGGAGGAGGTCGTGCCCTCGAGCCCGGTGTTGGCCTCCTGGAAGGTCCAGGGAATGAAGGCGCGGAAGCCGCCGGTCTCATCCTGCAGCTCGCGGACGCGCCGCAGATGTTCGACCCGGTCGGCAAGTGACTCGACGCTGCCGAACATCATCGTCGCTGTTGACTTTAGCCCCGCGTCGTGGGCGGCGCGCATGACCGCCAGCCAGGTGTCGGCGTCGATCTTTCTGGGGCTCATCTTCCGGCGCACTTCGTTTACCAGTATCTCGGCGCCGCCGCCCGGGAGCGAATCGAGGCCCGCTGCCTTGAGCCGTGCCAGCGTCTCATCAAGCGGCAACCTGCTGACCTTGGCGATGTGGTGAATCTCGGGGGGCGACAGGGAATGGATGGTGATGTCATATCGCTCTTTGATCGCGCGGAACAAGTCTTCGTAATAGGCGATGGCCAGCCTGGGGTGCAACCCCCCCTGCATCATGATGCCGGTGCCGCCCAGCTCGATGGTCTCCTCTATCTTGTCGAAGATCTCCCCGTGCGACAGCAGGTAGCCCTGGTCAGACCCCAGCGGCCTGTGAAAAGCGCAGAAGTCGCAACCGGTGATGCAAAAGTTGGTGTAGTTGATATTGCGGTCGACGACGAAAGTCACATCGTCGCCCGGCAGCAGCCGGTTTCGTGTGGCGTCAGCCGCCTGGCCCACCGCGATGAGTTCACGACTTTCCAGCAGCGTCAGCGCCTCCGGCTCGTTGATGCGGGTGCCGGTGGCAGCCTTGGCGATTATCTTCTCAATGGTCATTGTCATGGGATATTCAGGAAAACGCCGTCGCATCGAACACGCCGGTTTATCGTTTTGAACATAGCCGGCTCATCATCTCGGACTTTTCCGGCTCAAGAGATGAACTCGAGCTCCGGCACTGATTCGATAGCGCCGATTTCCGCCGCCCGCCGGTAGAACTCCTCCAGCCCGCGGCGATAGTCATCAGTGAAATCGTAGCGCAGCTTGTTGAAATAGGAGCGCAGCAGTTCCGGCTCGAAAGGATAAATCTCCGCCGCGGCGGCCACCACTTCATCCCAATGGGAACGGCAATAGTCCACCGAGTAGAGCAGCCGCTCCTCCACCTCGAAAGTCTCATCGGCGCGCTCGGCGAAGAACTCCCGCGACACCGCCCAGAGGGCGAAGACCATCGGCAGCCCGGTGAACTGCTTCCACTCGCTGCCCAGGTCGTAGCAGTGGTCCCAGGTACCGTGATAGCAGGCGTCCAGTGCTTGGTCGCCGATCAGCAGCACGGCGTCTGACGACTCGAGCGCCTCGACGACGCCGGTCTCCAGCCGGGAAAAACCCACGTCGAGCCGGTACTTCTGGCTTAGCAGAATCTTCAGGAGCACCACCGAGGTGGCGCTTTGACCGGTCAAAGCTACGGAAGCCACATCACCGATGGGCACGCGGGATATCAGCCGGATACTGTCGACGGCGCCGTCGGAGGTGATCGATAACCGCGGAAAGAGCAGCAACTTATCGGCGTTGCCGGCGAATTCGATGGAGGAGATCGGGCTGATATCCAGCTCTCCGTCCAGCAGCAGGCGGTTCAGCCGGGTCGGCACGCCGTGGACCAGGTTGAAACAACCCCAGCCCTCGCCCTTTTCGAGACCGTAATAAAGCGGGTAACCGTTCAGAAACTCGAAGTGGCCGATGCTGATGGTTGTCTGGGCGCCTGAGGCGGTACCGAAAACAGCCTCGGCACCCGGCTCAGCGGCATCCGGCGCGGCTGTTTTCTCCGGCCCCGCAACCTCTCCGCTGCTTTCGTCGTCAATGCTCATGATTGCCGAACCTATCTTTCCTCGTTACTCCCCGTACCTGCGGATCACGTTGTACAAGGTATCCCGCTCCACCGGCACCCGGCCGGCGTCACGGATCAGCCGGATCAGCTCGTCCTTGGCGATAGCCTCCTCGGTCTCGGCGCCGGCGGCGTGGGTGATCTTCTCCTCGACACGGTGCCGTCGATGTCGTTGACGCCGAAGTGAAGCGAAATCTGTGCCAGTTTGACCCCGATCATGATCCAGAAGGCCTTGATGTTCTGGAAGTTGTCCAGCATCAGCCGGCTGACGGCGAGCATCTTCAGATCCTCGATGCCGCTGGTCCCGGGAAGCTCTTCCAGCTCGGTGTTCGCGGGGTGGAAGGCCAGGGGGATGAAGCTGCCGAA